>NZ_JBAIYW010000569.1:0-5592 GCF_036763055.1 Desulfovibrio sp. 1214_IL3152
GGACCGGGGCATCGGCAAGGCGCTCATCGCCTTTTGCGAAGCCGAGGCCCGGCGGCTGCGCCTCAACGCGGTGTGCCTGTACACCAATGAAAAGATGACCGCCAACCTCAGCATCTATCCCCGACTGGGCTATACGGAAACCGGCCGCCGCACCGAAGACGGCTTCAGGCGTGTCTTTTTTGAAAAGCGCCTGAGCTGACCAGCCCGGCTCTGCCATGAGACGGCCTGCCCGGCAGGCAGGTAGGCAGGCAGGCACACGCAAGGTCTCCAAGTACGGACTGATCCTGCGGCAAATGTCTGCCCGCACCGTCGCCGGAAACCGTATACAATATTGTTCCAATAAAAATCCCGCCCCTCGCAGAGGGACGGGATTTTTTAAAGTGTTGTTCGCAGCGGCCCAAAGCATCTCCACTTTGTGCCGTCTGATTTTGCCTTCCTGATTGTGCTTGCCTGCTTGTGCCTGTATGGCGGCAACGCACAATCCGGTCTTGTGACCCAGTGTTGCCCGCTGGCTTCCCTGCCCATTTCACGGCGGGGAAAGGCCGACAAACCGGGCGTTCCGTCGTCTGTCCGTTTGCTGCGGCCTAAAAAAGCCGCAGGCAAGCGCTCCAGGGCCTGTTAACACTTGAAATGCTCACCTACGGCAGGCAAAAGCCTGCCTGCTCGCATTTCGTGGCAAGGATTTTCCTGAAAATCCTTGCAGAGCTAACTCATTTCATTCGTAAACTGCTCTAGAAGCCGAAGCCTTCCGAGCTGGCCCCGGAAGAACCAAAACCGAAATCGTCGGGTACGGCGTTTTCTTCCACAGCTTCAGCCACAGCCTCGTCGCCGGAGGCGGCAAGAGCGGCGCCGGCGCCGCCGGCCATGACCATGCCCTTGAGGCCGTCCTTGATGGCGTCTTTAATATTCACAAGCAGGTCGTCATGGTTGATGGCAACCTTGCCCTGGAACTCGGCCACCTGACGGCGCAGGCCGCCCATATCGGCATTCATGGCCTTGATCTTGGCTTCCAGCTCATCCACTTTTTTGGACAGGGCCTCGGCGCGGGCCTGGGCAGGCTCAAGAACGCGCACTTGCTCTTCAAGAGCCGTGGCGGCAGCGGTTTGCGCGGCCAGGCTGTCATATGTTTCGCCAAGGTAATCAACCACATGGTCAACCATAGCCTTGGTATGGCCGTCCATGGCGGGCAGAGAAACATTATCGCCAAGCAGGCTTCTGCCGTTATTCACAAAAGCGTCCCAGGACTGCCCTTCTTTCCATTCCAGTTCCGCAAATTTTGGAAAGCAGCGGGCCAGCCATGTGGCGGCAAAAGGCCCCACAGCCTTGGCGCAGGTATCGCAGACGATGGTGCGCCCGGCCACAAAACCGGCAACTTCCTTCACGTCCACGCCTTCCTTGCCCACCACGAGGGCAAGCACGGACTCCACAGGAAAAACTTTGCGAGATGTATCGGACATGGCGGCCTCCTCCTCGGAGATCGTAATTTTATTCAAGAAAACTTTAATGCCAACAGTGCAGACTCTGTAAGCGCTCCCGGCAGCCAGCCGCCGGGAGCGCCGCGCCAACTAACTTCTGCCGTACATGCGGGCGTACAACAGGGCCGCCGTGCGGTAGACAAAATGCCCGAGCTTGGACCAGGGCAGATAGGCGAAGAGCATCCACACAAAAACCAGGTGCAGGTAATACACCAGGAATGCAGGCACAATGGCGTCCGCCAGGCGGAAGCACTGCGACAGCACACCGGTAACCGCCACCAGCCAGATGATGCCGAGCAGGTACCAGTCGTACCAGTTGGATCCCTGGAACTTGGGGTTCAGGCGCAGACGGCGCACCGTGAGAAAACCCAGGCCCAGCAGCAGCATGAGCGCGCCGATGTTGGCAAGAATTTTCACGGGGAAGGTCAGGGGCATGGGCGTTTCAAAATGGATGACGGGCATCACCTTGCCGCCCCAGTGGGCAAAAGCCACGATGGCGGTTACGCATGCCAGGATGACAAAGCTCCACACCAGCAGAAAGTGTCCGTACTTGCGGCTGGGGGTTTCTTTGCCCGTGGCGGGACCGTTTTCGCAATCGTCGAACTTGCGGTGCGTGATGACTTCATCCCACAGCACGTCCCACAAATGCCAGATCCAGCATTTTGTTTTGCCGATAACGGTGGTCTTGCCCTCGGGCTTGAAGAGCGCCCACAGCTTCATGACGCCACGCGCCAGAATGAAAAGCGCGCCAAAGAACGTCAGGATGAAGATGGGGTCAATGGTATAGTCGCCGTAGAACACCTGACCGAACACAATGCGCCCGTCGGCAGCGCGGGGGAACCACTGGCCGCCGTTGAACCCGGCGCGAATCCACCACACCACAAGCCATATCACGGCAGGGATGCCGAAGAGAATGGGCAGGCCCGAGGGCTTGCTCATCCACTTGCCCACCACGGTGGGTTCGGTCAGATCTTTATAAATTACGTTGCGCGCCGCGCCCATAAGGTCGGCGGGCTTGGCTCCGCGCGGGCAAAGGTCCGAGCAGTTGCCGCAGTTGTGGCAAAGCCACAGGTCAATATCTCCACGCAGTTTGTCTTTGAGGCCCCAGGAGGCCCACACCATTTCCTTGCGCGGATAGGGCGCATTGGCAGGAGACAGTGGGCATGCCACCGAGCATGTGGCGCACTGGTAACACTTCTTGAGGGACTCGCCCCCCGCCTCTTCCAGCGCCCTGACAAACTCCAGATCAGGTTTGATGGTAATTTGTGCCATTGCTGCCTTCCTCCTACATGCCCTTGAACGGGTTGGGGCCCATGGCCACGATGCGATCCACAAAGCCGTCAATGATGGCGGGAACCTTGTCGTATTCATCAATGGCTACTTCAAGCAGTTCCACACGCTCGGGTTCAACACCCAGACGGTTGAGCGTCTCGGCGATATTTTCCTTGCGCTTGGCGCAGATTTCCGAACCCTTCACAAAGTGGCACTGGTAGTCATCGCCATACTTGCAGCCCAGCAGCATCACGCCGTCATAGCCCTTGCTCATGGCGTCAGACACCCAGATGGCGTTGACCGAACCAAGGCAGCGCACAGGAATGATGCGGCAATAGGGGCTCCAGGGCTTGTGGCGCTCACCGGCCATATCAAGGGCAGGATAGGCGTCGTTTTCGCAGGCCAGGATGAGCACGCGGGGGCCCTCTTTCTTGAAGTCCTTGGGCACCTGCACTTCACGGATCATGGAGCCGATCTGGTCAATATTGTAGTTGGCAAAGGAGATGACACGCTCGGGACACGCGCCGAAACATGTGCCGCAACGGCGGCAGCGCGTGGGATTGAGCCGGGGCGTTCCCTTTTCGTCATCGTCCAGAGCGCCGAAGGGGCATTCTTCAGTACAGCGTTTGCACTGGGTGCAGCGCACCATATTGAACAGGGGGTAGGAAAGGTCACCTGAACGCGGGTGTACTGACACGCCGTGGCTGGCCGCCTCAATGCACTGCACGGCCTTGAGCACCGCGCCCTTGGCGTCTTCTTCGCAAGCGTCCATGGTCAGGGGCTGGCGCACGCAGCCCGCCGCGTACACGCCGGTGCGGCGCGTTTCGTAGGGGAAGCAGATGTAGTTTGAGTCGGCAAAGCCGTCAAACAGCTGCAAGTCCGGAAAGTCCGGCCCCTGGCGGTAGTCAAAGTGGATGGTCACGTCCTTTGCCGTGGTGGGCACAAGGCCCGTAGGCAGAACAACCATGTCCACATCAAGGTCAAAGTCCATGCCGAGCAGCGTGTTTTTGCACTCCACAACCATGTGGCCGCCCGCTTCACGGATGTCGGTCACATCGGCCTTTGTCATCATGACGCCCAGACGTTCCTGCATTTTCTTGTAGAAACGCTCAAGAATGCCGGGAACCGTCATATCCTTATAAAGGATGAATGCCTGGCAGGCGTCGTTGGTCTTCTCGCAGACCGTATTGGCAAGGCGCAGCATGCCCACGCTGTTAACGGCATTGGAGTAAGACAGATGCCGGAGGCTTTCGAGGTCTTCTTTCACAAAAACCTCTTCGCCTTCCTCAGCCTCGGGGGCAGCGGCCGCCGCGGGCTTTTCATCACCGGCAGGGGCGCTTTCTTCAGCGGCCTTGGCCACGGCCTGTTCGGCCATGGTGGTATCAAGCACAAAAGCGATACGGTTGGCCTTCACCTGGTCTGCCACCAGCATTTTACCGAAAGTGGCGGCGTCCACCACCATAGGGCTTTTGCCAAGACCCATGGGAGCCAGATACTTCTGGTCAAGGGCAACCCAGCCCGTAGCCAGCACCACCGCGCCCACTTCCACTTCCACAGGGCCGGAAAGCGTACCGATAACGGCTTTGAATTCCCCGGGCTGGCCTTCCAGCTTTTCCATGTGGGCATTCATGTGAATCTTGATTTTGGGATTGCCCGTAACTTCGCTGACCTTGGCCACAAGGTTGGTGGGCTGCTTGTCCGTCCAGGGCGAAACCAGGGGAGAAGCCATAGGAATATTGTTGGCGGCGCCGCCGAGCTTGTCGGCTTTTTCCACCAGCACCACCTCATAGCCCGTGGCCGCGGCTTCAAGGGCCGCCGTAAGGCCGGTCCAGCCGCCGCCGATCACCAGAATGCGCTGCACGCCCGTTACCGATGCAGGCTCGGGGGCTTCGCTCTTCTGCAGTTTCACTACGCCCATGTTCACGTAGTCTCGGGCCATGAGCGTCAGCAGTTCGGGCGCGCTGGCGGAATCAACGGGCGTTCTGTCCGGATTCTTGTACGCCTGCACGCACTGCTCACGCAGGTTCACATGTTCCACCTGCACGGGCAGACGGTACAGTTCGCCGTCCACACGAGGGGAAGCGCCGCACAGCAGCACGCCGTCCAGGCCCTGGGCCTCGATGTCGGCCCGAATTTCGTCCACGGCCAATGCCAGCACGGGAACCACCTTGACCACGGCGGTGAGGTCGCCCCACTTTGCCGAGGTCTGCGCGGCAAGCGCCTCAAGATCGAGGCCGCCGCCAATGTTCTGCTGGTCAAAATAGACGCCAATCTTACCGGACATGCCGCCTACCTCCCTTTCACCGTTTGTACCGCCTTCAGGGCGGCGGCTGTACCGGACTGAGCCGAGCGCATCACATCCAGGGGCATGCGCGCGCAACCGGCGGCAAAGATGCCGGCTTCCTCTCCGCCCGCCACAAA
Organism: Desulfovibrio sp. 1214_IL3152; assembly: GCF_036763055.1. Lineage (NCBI taxonomy): Bacteria > Pseudomonadati > Thermodesulfobacteriota > Desulfovibrionia > Desulfovibrionales > Desulfovibrionaceae > Desulfovibrio > Desulfovibrio sp. 1214_IL3152. The sequence continues at coordinate 5,169 of NZ_JBAIYW010000569.1, forward strand.
GCCTTCTTCATCAAGAGGCAGGGGCAGAGGCGCGTCTTCGCCGGCCAAAGAGGGCTGCATACCCGTTGCCAGCACCACAAGGTCATAGTCGAGGGTGAGCTTTTCGCCGCTTACGGCGTCTTCTGCCGTCAGGCGCACCTTGTCGCCCGCAGCCTGCACCACATCAGCGACCTTGCCCTTGACAAAATGCACGTTGGGCATGGCCTTGACCTTTTCAAGCACTTTCACGTAGCGGCCGGGAGCGCGCATATCAATATAATAAACCGTAATCTGCGTATCAGGGCTTTGCTCGGCAATGTACTGGCACTGCTTGAGCGTTGCCATACAGCAGATGTATGAACAGTAGTTCAGATGGTTCTGGTCGCGCGAACCGGCGCACTGCACAAAGGCCACGTGGTGGGGCCTGCGGCCGTCCGTGGGCCGC
>NZ_JBAIYW010000524.1:0-5589 GCF_036763055.1 Desulfovibrio sp. 1214_IL3152
CGCCTATGAGCGCGAACACGGGCGTTTTGCGCCCAGGGGCAGTGCGGAAGGAAAGAACGGCAGCAGCCATGACAACCGCGATGAGGACGGCAGGCGTGAAGCTTTCGGCCGCCACGGCGATGCCGGCAATGGCCCCCATGACGAACACGGCTATGATGACGACTATGATCATGCGGAAGGCGGCATCCCCTGGGAGACTGCCCCCGAACCGGACGGGTGGATAGCGGCATTTTACCAGACCTGCATGCGGGTCATGTTTGGGGCGCAGCGTTTTTTCAGCCAGGTGCAGCCCGGTTCGCCGCAGATGCGCGCCCTGATTTTCTATCTTCTGGTAAGTGTGGTACAGGTTATTGTGGAGCGCGTGTGGTCCGGTGTGTTCATGTCGCTCATGGCCCCCAGCGCCGCTTCGGATCCGCAGCTTGAAAAGATGCTGCTCATGCTCTCGCCGCAGATGAGCCTGCCGATGGTCGTGCTGATAAAAACAGGCATGTCCGTCATCCAGCTGTATGTGCTCAGTGCGCTCATCAACTTCACCTACGGCTTTGTACGCGGCAGTCGCACGGACTTCAGCCAGGTTTTTCAGGTGCTGGCCTATTCCGCGGCGCCCACCCTGCTGTGTGTGGTTCCTCTGCTTGGCTCTCTTGTGGGCTTTGTCTGGATGTTCGCCTGCGTGCTCATAGGCTGCCGCGCAGCCCTCAAGCTTACCTGGCCGCAAACCCTCATGGGGCTTGCGCCTGTGGTGCTGCTGCTGGCCCCCCTGATTTTGCAGATTTTTCAGGCGGCGCGGATGTAAGCCTGAGTCACGGCATTTGCCCCCAATAGGCATCGCCGCCCGGCCGTTTTTTTGTGGACGGTCGGGCGGCGATACTTTTCAACGGGGCCGCCGTTTGCGGCCCCCGTATGTGCTGGTACTTTCAGCATGGCGATGTCCGCGGTGTGCGGCATGTGCGGAGGCTCCGCGCTTTTCGGCAAGGTTGAAAAGGCCTCTTTGGCACGGTTCTGGCAAATGACAGAAAAATGGCGCCCACGTGCCGCCCGCAGTGCAGCGGCATGCGGGACCTGTTTACCGGACGTGGCATTTTGCCGGATACAGTATCCGCCGGGCAATAGCGGCCGCAGTGTGCGGCAGACCCCGGCCAGGAGAAAATATGCATACCTGCCAGAAACTTTCCGGAACGTGGCAAGGGCAGAACCTTGCGGAATGCGCATGGCCGTTGGCACGCATGGTCATGACCGTGGCGCTGGGCCTGCTGCTTTTTTTGCTTTGGGGCTGTTCGCGCGCTCCTGACGACAGCCGCCGTACCTATGATTTTGCCGGGGACCTGAGCATGCCCATACAGGTGCGGGTCAACAACTTTGTGCGGCGGCAGCCCCCGGCCATCTATGTGCGGCCCACAGAATCTCTGGGCTATCGCCCGACGGCCCTTTTTGTGCCTTTGCGGGCCGTGCAGCAGATAAAGGACCCCGTAACCTTCAGCACCATGTTTTCGCGTCAGATATGGCAGGTTTGGCTGTCTCTCAACGCCTTTTCGGCCCTTGAGTATGATGCCAAGGCCGGACCTTTTGAGCCGCAGCGCGCTCTTGCCCTTGCGCGGGCGCGGGGGGCCGACATGTTGGTGGGCGGCTATATCAACCATTATATGGACGGAGGCTCCGGCGGAACCAGTTCGCTTTCGCTGGCCATTGAGGTTTACGACGCCAAAAGCGGCACGCTGTTGTGGTCAATGGCCCAGGGCGGGCTTATGGACGCCCGGCAGGTACACGATTTTTATCTGTTCTCCATTACGGAGGTCAATCCTGAAGACCCGGCGGGTCTTATAGCCCGCGCCCTTGCCTGGGATATGGGCCGTCAGGTGCTGGGCTGGGTGGACCCGAGCCGCCCCGCGCCCAGGGAGTCCTCGTGGTCGGACATGCTCAAGTCCAAGGCGTTCTGAGGCGCAAGACCAGAGCAATTTCACTTTGAAACTGTTCTGGCGGCTGCGTGAGCAGTCGCCCGCCGCAAAGGTGCAAGCGCAGCTTCAGCCGTTACGACAAAGGAAGTTACGGATGCTTCAGGAGTTGTAACGCAGGAAACTACGCTTGCAGACACCATGTGTAACGAGCGGTTTGTTTCCATACAACCACTGTCGCCATTCGTAAGGCTCGCAGGCTCGCCAACGACTGCCGCGAAGACAGCAAAGCTATGTACTTGCGCGGTTAAGCGCCGAAGCGAGAGTGCCGTAAACTGTGAGAATACACATTCTCAAAATTGCTCTGCTCTATGGAACGCGGCTTGCCCCCTGCCGTGCAGGCAAGGGGCAGGCAGATGCAAAGCCCCCTCGGGGGCTTTTTTATGGCCTGAATGGGCCGCAGGCCGGAATGATGCGGCTTGCCTGAGCGGGCTTTTTTTGAGAAGTATCAGGGCCTGAACGAACAGCAAAGGAAGCTCTCATGACCAAGGAACCCACGGAACGGCGCAAGGCCCGCCTGCTTGAAGTGCTGGCACACCGTCAGCCGGATCTCACCCTGGTGCTGGCAAATATTCATGATCCGCATAATGTTTCAGCCATTTATCGCTCGTGCGATGCCTTTGGCGTCAGCCGCGTCAATCTGTATTATACCAATACGCCTTTTCCCGCGCTGGGTCGCAAGACATCGGCTTCAGCCAGAAAATGGGTGGAGAGTGTGCGCCACAAAGACAGCGCGTCGCTTATGGAAAGCCTGCGCGCGCAAAACATGCAGGTGCTGGCTACGTCCTGCTCGCCCACGGCGCGGCCCCTGCGCGACTGGGATTTTACCCGGCCCACAGCCGTCATTATGGGCAACGAGCACAGCGGTGTGGAGCAGGAGCTTTTGCAGATGGCTGACGGGGAGCTTTATATCCCCATGTACGGGATGATCCAGAGCTTTAACGTTTCTGTGGCGGCGGCCATTATTTTGTCCGAAGCCGCCCGCCAGCGTGAGGCTGCGGGCATATATGCCGCGCCGCGCATGGCTGCGGCGGCGCTGGAAGAAAAGTTGCAGGAATGGCTGGAAAAATAGCTGGAAACAGCACGGTGTTTTTGGCGCGTGTCGTTTTTCCGGCAGTGTATGCATGGGGGAAAGAGCGCGGCAAGCGAGAATGTTTGAGCGTCTTAGAGCAGATTAACTTTGAAATGCTTCACATTTCAAAGTTTTCATTCAGCCGGAAAATGCGATTTTCGGCTGAATCCACGCCACATTGTGGCGCGCTGCACTTTCGTGCAGCTTTAGAGCATTTACACTTTTTCAAAGTTAAAATGCTCTAAAGCTTTGCCAATGCAGATTCGCAAAGCTTTAGACAGTGTCGTCACGAGCGCCTTTCCCGGTATCTCTGCGTCGAACTTCGCCTTTTATTCCGGTCGAGTACCATAAGAGTACACTCCCTGCATAAAAGGCTCGTTCTCCTTGATATACCAAGCAAATTCATCTCGTGACGACACTGTCTAAGACGCGCACTACGGCGTGCGGCGCGCACATAAAGAGCGCTTGCGCCTTTGCCGCGGGCGGTCTGCTTGGGCAGCCGCCAAAGCAGTTTTACAGCAAAACAGCCCTGAGCAGTTTTAAACAGCCAAGGTTATTGCTGCATTTCGCTGTGCGGCTGCACGCGCTTTTCAAAGTTCTTGCCGTTCCACTGATAGCCTATGTCATTGGCAACCGGCACATGGGCCATGCCTGTGCTTGTCCAGAACAGGGGCTGCGCCCGCAGCCCGCCAAGGCCGAGGCAGATCATGACCGTGGCCTGCACGTCCGGCGGCAGCTTCTGGTCTTTGCCCAGAAATTCTTCCACAGACGGCTCGGGCGGCGTATCCACAGGCACAAGGCGGCCGGAGGCGTCCATGCGCCACAGTTCCACCGTGCAGACAGGGCCGCCCAGCGTGCCGATGGCCGCATCAACGGCTCCGTTGCCGCTATGTCGGAAAAGGCGCAGGGCTACGGCCACATCGTGAAAGGGAAGGGTGGCGAAAACCATGACGTCTTCTGTCTCCCCGGCCACTTCCCAGAAATCGGCCTGCCCGTTGGAAAGCAATTTCTGCTTTTCAACAGGAGCCAGACCTTCGGGGGTGTTTTCAAAAATGCTTTCGGGCAGGGCAGCGAAAACTTCTCTGGCGCTGCGCTCATGCCCTGCGGCAGCCGGGGCGCGGTGGAATGCAAGCACAGTTGCCAGGGCGAGGGCCAGAACAAGAAAAACAGTGCGTGAGCGCTGATGAAACATAGTATACTCCCTCCGCAAGGCAGTTTGATGGACTTGCGGTTCGTAAAAATTTTTATACCGCGTTTGGCATTGTTTGTCCACGCAGACGAAGCTACGTTGTTTCATATTGATTTAGTAATAAAAAGTGTTTATTAATTGTAGTTATTCCTGTTAGTCGCGCATCCGGCGCGGCATAGCCATCTTGCCAAGCGGCCCTGCCGCGCTTACTTATGCCAGCATGAATACCAGCACCAACAAGTCCTGCATACATATTGAAAAGGCCCGGCAGCACAACCTCAAAAACATCAGCCTGGACATTCCCCGGGATGAGCTGGTGGTCATCTGCGGGCCTTCAGGCTCGGGAAAGTCCACCCTGGCCTTTGACATCGTGTATGCCGAGGGGCAGCGTCGCTATGTGGAGTCCCTTTCGGCCTATGCCCGCCAGTTTCTGCCCCAGATGGACAAGCCCGATGTGGAAAAAATAGAAGGGCTTTCACCTGCCATTTCTCTTGAGCAGCAGAGCGTTTCGCGCAATCCGCGCTCAACAGTGGGAACGGTGACGGAAATTTACGACTTTTTGCGCGTGTTTTTCGCCCGTCTGGGGCGCATGTACTGCCCCCAGTGCGGCCGCCCCATCGAAGCCCGCGCTGCAGATGAAATCATCGCCGATATCCTTGCCCTGCCGCAGGGTACAAAATTTATGGTGCTGGCCCCTCTTGTGGAACTGCAAAAAGGCACACATCAGGACAAATTTAAAAAACTCAAGGCCGAGGGCTTTGCCCGTGTGCGCGTCAACGGGGTTTTTCATACGCTTGATGACGTGCCTGCCCTGGACAAAAACAAAAAGCACAGCATTGACCTTGTGGTTGACCGTCTGGTCAACAAGGAAGGACTGCGCGGCCGCCTGGCCGACTCGGTGGAACTGGCCCTGCGCTACGGCGAAGGGCGGCTGGTAGTTCACCTGCCCGACAGGGCCGCTGCCGGCGAAGAGGCCGATACCGTACACTCCACCTCATCGGTGTGTACGCACTGCCGTATTTCTTTGCCCGCGCCCAGCCCACAGCTTTTTTCCTTCAACGGCCCGCAGGGGGCTTGCCCGCGTTGCGTGGGTCTTGGCGGCGTGGATTATTTCGAGCCGCGTCTTGTTGCGCCCAATATGGGGCTTTCGCTGAATACGGGTGTACTTTTGCCCTGGGCTACCGGCAAGATGTTCAGCCGTTATGAAGACGCGCTCAAGGCCTTGGGCAAGCGCTTCAAGTTCAGCCTGTCCACACCTCTGGAAGAATTTTCTGAAGACGCCCTGGCCGCGCTTTTTTATGGCGAAGACGAGCAGGGCAGGCCCGCCCGCTCATCGCAGGGGCTGCGCCGCAACTGGATGGGCGGCAATGTGGCCCTGG
>NZ_JBAIYW010000025.1:0-5549 GCF_036763055.1 Desulfovibrio sp. 1214_IL3152
TTTTCTCTATTTGAAGCAATGGCGCGGCATAGCGACTCGGTACGCAAAAAATGCGGCCTCATTTCTGGCTGCCGTTCAGATCAGGTGTATCTTTTTGTGGGCTTCAGTCTCGTGACTACAGCATCTAAGAGATTTTTAAATTTTGGCATTCCGGGCCACACCACAAAAAGCAAAAAATGGCTTGGGCAGCATGGCTCCAGATATATCTGTCCTCATGTTGCTCGCGCCAAATATTTCACGCAGAAAGTGAATGAGACGAAATGGTGGGGATGACTACGATAGAATTGAGAATAGAAACCACCTGCGAGTTCTGCTCCTCTCAAAAAAGGAAGGGCATACCATCGCGAGGCTTTTTACTGATTGTTTCTGTTTTTTAGGAGGCGTGTTGGGAATGGTGTTGGGAAAACAAAGAAGGGGTTGCAGAAAAATCTGCAACCCCTCGGTACTATTGGTGGGCAGTGAGGGACTCGAACCCCCGGCCCCCGCCTTGTAAGGGCGATGCTCAACCAACTGAGCTAACTGCCCGATAGAACTCACTCAAGAAGTGCAAGCTATAATATTTTTTTGCGTTTGTCATCATCAATCTGAAAGTTGGCAATGACTGGCTGAGGCGAACAAATACAGATAGGTAAACTATTTTTATAACGTTGATTCTATATTTATAAAATTGTATAGCTGAAAAAGAGGTAAGCCATGAGAGTGCTGCTTTTTTTCAGCTTTATTTTTTTCAACGCCTGTCTGGTGTCTGCTGCCGGAAACAGCAGCAATGAAAGCTTTGCCGCGGCCAAAAGAATGTTGGCACGGCAGGTGTACCATGACCGTCACGTTACGTTGTATTGCGGCGCAACCTATGATTCTCAGGGAAGGGTCGTCCTGCCCGAAGGGTTTTCAGTGGCGACGTATGCGGCACGGGCCGAAACGATGGAGTGGGAACACGTACTGCCTGCGGAAAATATGGGCCGCTTTTTTGAGGAATGGAAGCAGGGACATCCCGAGTGCGTCAAGGACGGAAAATCCTACAAGGGGCGGCGTTGTGCGGAAAGGGTGAACAGTGACTACCGCCGCATGCAGGCCGATATGTATAATCTGTATCCATCCATCGGCGCGGTGAATGCCCTGCGCTCCAATTTTAGCTATGCCATGCTGCCGGAAGCGGAACCGAGCTTTGGCCGCTGCGCCATGAAAGTGGCAAAGAACAGGGCCGAACCGCCGGAGAGCGCGCGCGGCCAGATTGCACGCACCTATTTTTATATGGCCGATGCGTACTCTTCGTCCTACTCAATGAGCCTCCGGCAGCGAAAGCTCATGCGGGCCTGGAACAGCCGGTACCCGGTGGATTCGTGGGAATGCGCCCGGGCCGGACGTATCGAGAAACTTCAGGGCAATGAAAACATATTCGTCAAACAGGCCTGTCTGGAGGCCGGTCTGTGGCTTGAGGATTGATGCCTGCCAGAGCAATTTCACTTTGAAATTGCTCTGGCGGCTGCGTGAGCAGTCGCCCGCCGCAAAGATGCAAGCGCAGCTTCAGCCGTTACGACAAAGGAAGTTACGGATGCTTCAGGAGCTGTAACGCAGGAAACTACGCTTGCGAACAGCATGTGTAACGAGCGGTTTGTTTCCACACAACCACTGTCGCCATTCGTAAGGCTCGCAGGCTCGCCAATGACTGCCGCGAAGACAGCAGAGCTATTTACTTGCGCGGTTAAGCATCGAAGCGAGCGTGGCTTAAACTTTGAGAATGTACATTCTCAAAGTTAATCTGCTCTAGGTGCGGCTTGTGGGACGGCTTTGCGTCACGCACAGCATAATGCCCCCGGGCAGCTCTGATCTGTCTCCCTGAAGGGAGACAGATCAGAGCTGCCCGGGGGCATTTTCATGTCAGCTACTTAAGCTGGTTGAGGTATTCCGCGATATTCTTGATCTGTGCTTCCGTCAGCGGCGTGAGCACCGCTTTCATTTTGATCAGGGGACCGGTGGGAGATTCCATGTTTTTAACCTTCTCCATCCCGGCCACAAGCCCGTCAACGGGCTTGCCCATCATTTTTGCGGGGGTGGGGGTATGACAGGATGCGCAAAGGGCCGTGTACAGCTTTGCACCGTCCTGTTCGGCATCCTGGGCGGTTGCCGGCTGGATGCCACTCAGAAGCAGGGCAGCGGCCAGCGCGAATGCGCCATATTGCAGATAGTTTTTCATGTTTTCTTCCTTTGTTAAGGGCCGGGTCGCCAGTGGCGACACAGGGGTATAGGCCACCTGTAAATAAACTGTAGCACATAAAAAATGAGGATACAGCAGGCAAGTTTGCTGAGCGTGACAAAAAAACAATGATTTTGAATAGTAATAGCAATAAATAAAAAACCCCGGTAAAAACCGGGGTTTAATAAGGCGTTTGATGTGCGTTTCTGGACGGGCTATTTGCCCATGGCGTTCATGAAGTCTTTGTTGGACTTGGTGCCGCGCATTTTGTCCAGCAGGAATTCCATGCTGTCGATGGCGGACATGGGTGCCAGAATCTTGCGCAGTATCCAGACGCGGTTGAGCACGTCTTCGGGCAGCAGCAGGTCTTCCTTGCGTGTGCCGGTGCGGTTTATGTCGATGGCGGGGAACACGCGCTTTTCCGAGAGGTGGCGGTCCAGATAGATTTCCATGTTGCCTGTACCCTTGAATTCTTCAAAGATCACTTCGTCCATGCGCGAGCCGGTATCAATAAGGGCGGTGGCGATAATGGTCAGGCTGCCGCCTTCTTCGATATTACGGGCCGCGCCGAAAAAGCGCTTGGGCCGTTGCAGGGCGTTGGCATCCAGGCCACCGGAAAGCACACGGCCGGAAGAGGGCGTTACGGCGTTGTAGGCACGGCCCAGACGGGTGATGGAGTCCAGCAGGATCACAACATCGCGTTTGCGCTCGACCAGGCGCTTGGCCTTTTCAAGCACCATTTCACAAACCTGCACATGGCGCTGCGGCGGCTCATCAAACGTGGAACTGATCACTTCGGCCTTTTTGACCGTGCGCTCCATATCGGTCACTTCCTCGGGGCGCTCGTCAATCAGCAGCACGATGAGGTAGACTTCCGGATTGTTGGCATTGATGGCATTGGCGAGTGATTGCAGCAGAATGGTTTTGCCCGTGCGGGGAGGGGCAACGATAAGACCGCGCTGGCCGCGCCCAATGGGGGCCATGATGTCGATGACGCGGTTGGAAAGATTTTTTTCGCCATTTTCCATGACGAGCTGATGGTCGGGATAGATGGGGGTAAGGTTATCAAAGAGGACGAGATTTTTGGCATGTTCCGGCGGTTCAAAACCTATCTCGGTAACCTTGAGCAGGGCGAAGTAGCGTTCACCCTCCTTGGGCGGACGGATCTGCCCGGAAACAATGTCGCCCTTGCGCAGAGAGAAGCGCCGGATTTGCGATGGCGACACATAGATGTCGTCAGGCCCCGGCATGTAACTGCAAAGGGGCGAGCGCAGAAAGCCAAAGCCGTCCGGCAGAATCTCCAGCACGCCATCGCCGTAAATGGCGCCGTTCTGAGAGGCGCAGGTAGAAAGCAGAGCAAAGATAAGCTCTTGCTTTCGCATGGAACTGGCATTTTCAATTTCGTATTGCTCCGCCAGATCCATGAGCTCCTGCATGCTGCGGGTTTTCAGGTCTGTGAGACTCAGGGCGCTGTCTGTCAACAGAGTGGGGGTAGCTTTCTTTTTGCGCATAACTGTCCGATCTTTTGAATAAGACAAACTAAAACCATACAGTATTTTACAACACTGCATTATTGGCGATTGGATGTAAGGAGACAAAATAGGTGTGCGTGAATGCGATTAGCCCATCTTTTGCATTATGGCAAGAGAAAAGTGACGTCTACACCTTAAAAAATACGTCACTCCCGGTCATGGTCTGGCAGTATGCGAATCTTTTGCCCGCATGTGCCGTGGCCCGGCGCAACGGCGTGCCGTCAAAACGGGCAGATGCAGTCTTTTTTTGACCGGTCTGGGGTTGCCCTGAAAGGGCCGGCTCAGCTTCGGCTTTCTTCCGGCGGTGGCGGCGGCGCATAAAGCTCAAGCAATTCATCCCGCAGGCTGTCTTCCTCAACCTTGAGCACTTCGGCCAGTTCGCCGGTGACAAGCCCCATGGCCTGCTCCTGCAGGCGGCGCTCGCCAAAAGAAAGCTCCTTGGTGCGGCCGATAAGCAGAAGTTCGCGTAAAACTTCTGTAACTACGGAAAGCTCGGAGCTTTTAAGGCGCTCGGAATATTCGCGGAACCGGCGGTTCCAGTTCTGCCCGGTATGCACAACCTTGCCGGTGCTGTTGCGTAGCTCTTCAAGAATGCGTTCCGCCTCTTCCGTGGTGGTAAGCGTGCGCAGCCCCACATGTGCGGCATTGTTAACAGGAACCATCAACGTTACATTGTTGGCCTGAATGCGAACAATATAGAAATCACATGCGATGCCGCCAATAGTCTGGCTATCGATGCTTTCTATCTTGCCCACCCCCTGGGCTGGATATACAACGAGATCGTCCGGCGTGAACATTATGCCACCACACGCCCCAAAGGAGCGCCACTGTACGAGACCTGGAGCGGAAAAAGCTGGAAGTCACGAATTTTGTTTGAATAAAAGATGAGTTGGAAACTTACTCTTCAAAGATAGTAGTCTAAATGTGCTGAAGAGTCCAGCCGAAAAAGCAAAAAAAGCACAGGGCTTGGCTGTTGGTTGCCTTCATGAGCCGTTTACAGCAAAACAGCGCAACATTTACGGGGCAGTGGCGTAAACTGCAAAGCAGTCTACAGACCCATCAGTGCATCCTTCCCTGTTTCGAGAGCGAAGGTACGGGGAGTGCACACGGCATTCATCAAGGCCTCCACCCTCTGTATCCCCGAATATATAGCATGAAATATCCATGCCGCCACGCGAGATTAAATTTTATCTTGCTTTTGAGGATTGCCTGAAGTTTCAGGGCTGCCGTTTCGGGTGTCGGCATTGGGGGCCTGGCTGGCGGGCTTGCGCGGTTTAGCGGTTTTTCCTGCTGTGCGCACGGCGCTGTCCAGGCCTTTTTCGGCAAAGGCGAACAGGACATCCAGCGCTGCCGGCAGACTGCGCTCAAGACTGTCGGCGTCTTCGTCCTGGGGGCGCCCCAGAACCCAGTTGGTCACATCGCCCTTGTGGGGAGGACGGCCTATGCCCATGCGCAGGCGGTAAAAGTCCGGCGTGCCGAGAAGTTCGGTTATGGACTTCAAGCCGTTGTGTCCGGCATTGCCCCCGCCGAACTTGAAACGCAGTTCGCCGGGGGAGATGTCCAACTCGTCGTGGGCCACCACAAGGTCTTCGGCCTTGAGCTTGTGCCAGGCCAGCAGGGGCTGCACGCACTGTCCGCTGAGGTTCATGAATGTTTGCGGCTTGGCGGCCAGCCAGCAGCCTTCAAGGCGCGGCAGCCGCACTCGCCACAGTTGGCAGGCAAACTTGCCGCCGTTCATTTCGTCCACAGTGCCGTGGCGACGGCCAAAGTCCACAAAAGCGTCCACCAGGGCGAAGCCGCGGTTGTGCCGTGTGCCTTCATAG
>NZ_JBAIYW010000048.1:0-5537 GCF_036763055.1 Desulfovibrio sp. 1214_IL3152
TGGCCACTGCCTGAAGACCCGCCACGCCCGTGCCGATCACAAGCACGTTGGCAGGCTTGATGACGCCCACGGCCGTACCCACCATGGGCATGAACTTGGCAAGGCGGTTGGCCGCCATCAGCACGCCCTTGTAACCGGCAACCGTGCTCATGGAGGTCAGGGCGTCCATGCCCTGAGCGCGAGAAATACGCGGAATGCCGTCCAGCGTGATGCTGATCACGCCCGTGGCGGCCAGCTTTTTCATCATTTCGTGGTTCACGGGAGCCGCAGGGTGCAGGAAGGTGATCAGGTACTGACCGTCACGCACCATTTCCGCTTCGTGCTTGTTCACCTTGTCGTTGAACAGAGGCTCTTTCACCTTCAGGATAACGTCAGCCTTGGCAAAGATTTCCTGAACATCGTCGATGATCTTGCCGCCGGCCTCAACATAGGCGCTGTCGGCAAAGAAAGCGCCGTCGCCCGCGCCCTTTTCAACAAGAACCGTGGCGCCGTCGGCAACCATCTTTTTGACGGTGTCAGGAGTCGCGGACACGCGGCGTTCGCCGTGCATGATTTCCTTCGGCACACCGATAGTCATACCCTGAAACTTCATTGTAAGGCTCCTTGAAGATAATTATATAAATTTGTTAATCATATGCGGACATCCAGCGCCCTGTACGCTCTCGTCCCAAACAATTCAAAACATCTTGGAGCATTTTCATTTGCAATGCTCAGGCCGTTTCGTAGCAGACGCTCGTCGTGGAGGCGCAGCTTGGTTACGTGGCAACCCGCCGTAACAGACGTGGCTTGCACTCTGCGAATGTACATTCCCAAAGGCAGCCTGCTTCACCCTGTTGCGTCCTGCATTTTGTGCAAAGGCTGTTGCCCTGCACGGTTTCGGCAATGCGGAACGTATACTCGAATTCCGCGCCGAGCAGCGCAAACTGCCCTGGAGCAGATTAACTTTGAGAGTGTACATTCTCAAAGTTTAAGACACGCTCGCTTCGATGCTTAACCGCTCAAGTAAATTGCGCTTGTATCTTTGCGGCGGGCGGCTGCTCATGCAGCCGCCAGAGCAATTTCACTTTGAAATTGCTCTAGTTTTCAGCGCCAACGCCCGGCTGCATGTCTTTTTTGTTCCAGCCAAGCAGATTGTAAACCACATTAATGCCGATAATCCATATAGGACCCACGATCATGGCAATGCGGGTGGACTCGCCAAGGCTCAGGATCACATAAACGCAAGCCAGCCCCACCAGTGCGAAATAGTTGGAATAAGGATACCAGGGCATCTTGTACTTGACGGCAGCCGCCTCTTCGGGGCTTTTGCTCTCACGGGACTTCATCTGCACAATGATGATGGTTCCCCAGATCCACACAACCGCAAAGGTCGCCACGCTGGTTACGATAAGAAAGACTTCCTCGGGAACGATATAGTTCAGAAACACGCCGATAAGCATAATGCACGAAGAAACCAGAATGCCGCGTGCGGGGACGTTTGCGCGGCTGGTCTGCGCAAAATACTGGGGGGCGCGTTTTTGCAGGGCAAGATTGTACAGCATGCGGCCGTTACTGTAGATCCCGCTGTTGCACGATGACAGGGCCGCCGTGGCAACCACGAAGTTGATGATGCCCGCGGCCGCGGCAATGCCGATGTTCTTGAAGGTCAGCACGAAGGGGCTGCCGTGTACGCCGATCTCGTTCCAGGGAAAGATGCTCATGATCACGAAAAGAGCGCCTATATAGAACAGCAGAATACGCCACAGCACCTTGTTGATGGCCGAGGGGATGGATTTTTCCGGATTGCAGGCCTCGCCGGCCGTAACGCCGATGAGCTCAATGCCCACAAAGGCAAACATGACCATTGAAAGCGCCATGAACACGCCGGTCATGCCGTTGGGCAAAAAGCCGCCTTCGAGAGCATACAGGTTGCTGATGCCCGTGGGAATGCCGCCATGCCCGATACCGAACAGAATGATGCCCAGACCGATGGCAATCATGGCGATGATGACCACAACCTTGATGAGGGCAAACCAGAACTCGAACTCGCCGAACAGCTTGACCGAGATGAGGTTGACTGTGGTCATGCACACCAGCGCCAGCAGCGCTGGTATCCATTGCGGCAAATCGGGCCACCAGAATGTGCAGTATACGCCGACCGCCGTAATTTCCGCCATACCGGTCACGATCCACACAAACCAGTAAGTCCAGCCGGTTATGTAGCCCATGCGCGGCCCCATAAACATGTTGGCATAGGCGCTGAATGAGCCTGACACGGGGTAGGCCACCGCCACTTCGCCAAGCGCGCGCATGACAAAGAAGATGATGATGCCGCCGATAAGATAGGACAGCAGCAGACCGGGACCGGCGGTTCTGATGGCCGTGCTCGATCCCAGGAACAGGCCCACGCCGATGGCGCCGCCGATGGCAATAAGCTGGATATGTCTCGATTCCAGCCCTCGGGTTAGATTTTCACCAGTTACACCTTTGTTTTCGCTCGACATATGGTCTCCTTGCAAAACCTTGAACGAATTTCAATGCGAATCCTTTGACAACGAGGGTTTGTGAGTGGGGGGACCTCCTTTTTCCTCTTTGGCATGTTGTGTATGTGGATTGCGGCACGAGGCACGGTCATCCGCATATGACCGTAAGTTTCATGACCGCGACAAGCAGCGGCATTCACCTCGGGCAAGATGTTGCAAGTGACTTCAATGGGGGAAAATTCTTACTCCACGTAAACTCTGGGCACACGCTTGCCCACCATGCAGACGACTTCATAATTGATAGTGCCGAGATGAGCGGCAATTTCGTCTGCGGGCAGCTCGGGTCCGCCGAAAAGAAGCACCTCGTCGCCGGCGGCGGCATGCGGCACATGGCTTACGTCAGCCATGCACTGATCCATGCATATGCGCCCTACCACCGGGGCGCGCCGTCCGCGCACCAGCACCTGAGCCTTGCGGCTCAGCATGCGTGTGTAGCCGTCAGCATAGCCAATGGGGATGGTGGCGAGGCTGCTCTCTTTCTGCGTGTGATAAATGCTGCCATAGCTCACGCCCACGCCGGGCGGAACCTGCTTGACCATTGCCAGCCGCGCCTTGAGGCGCATGACGGGCCGCAGATCAATGGGCATGGGGCATTCGTCGGACGGTTTGAGGCCATAAAGGATTATCCCCGCCCGGACCATATCAAGATGACCTTCGGGAAGGGACAGTATGGCGGCGCTGTTGGCGCAGTGCCGGATGCCCAGTCGAATGCCCGAAGCCTCCACAGCGGCCAGGGCAGCCTTGAACAGCCCAAACTGTTCAAGGCAGTATGCGCGGTCGGCGCTGTCGGAACTGGCAAAATGCGTAAACATGCCCTCAAGATGCACGTTCTCAAGCCCGGCCACATATGCACAGAACGCCGCAGCCTCTTCGGGCCGCACGCCGATTCTGGTCATGCCGGTATCCACCTTGACGTGCACCTTGACGGTCATGCCCAGATTGCCCGCTGCGGCGGAAAGGGCATCGGCCTGTTCCTTGCTGAAAATGGTTTGGGTAATGTGGTTGCTGACCACAAACGGGGCGGCCTGGGGCGGCGTATAGCCCAGAATGAGAATGGGCAGGGTTATGCCCGCCGCGCGCAGGGCTGCGGCCTCGTCCAGAATTGCCACGCCAAGATAGCCCGCTCCCTGGGCGACGGCTTCGTGCGCCAAGGGTACGGCGCCATGCCCGTAGCCGTCCGCCTTGATGATGGGGCAGAAGATTGTCCCGGGCTTTAGAAGCGACTTGATCTGCCGCAGATTATGGCGAAAGGCCGCAAGGTCTATCTCTGCCCACACGGGCCTGTCAAAACTGACCACGTTTCCTCCTATGCCGGCGCGTGCACCGCAGCCGCCCGGACATACAGGTTTTCATCCGTGTAAGACCGTCAGAAACACCAAAACAGCATCTGAAAAGCAGCATGTGCTTTTAATGACATTTTAAAAAATATAGAAAATGAATTTTAAAAATGTACAAACACCTTTTTAAGCGCCGAGGCAAGAAAATCGGCAATCAGAACCATTCATATAAAAGTTCTTAAGTTTCACATACTGACGCCATAAAACAGGACATGAGACTGTGAGCAGGTGATACCATGCGAGCATGCTTGTGTCCACGTTTACAAAAAATTTTGCATGTTACTCGCTACGGGCTTTTTGTTATTTTTTTAACTTTCATTACTAACAGTATGTTATCAAAAAAAATTTCAAGCAGCCCAAAATAATCCGGCAAAAAAACCGTCCGGCCTGATGATTTGAGTCTCGTTTTTTCCGAAAAAAACATCTCTCACCCGTGGAGAAATCCGCCCTGAATGCGGACTACAGGAGGCGGCAGGTCGAGCGTTCAACCAGCAGGACGCCGCCGCCCCCAAGATGGAACTTACAAACTTTTGTAAATAGAGGCTACCATCCAACTGTCTATAACCACAACACTTTTTTAAAGATCATATTGCACCCTCCGTGGCGGCAACTTCTTACACAGTTTCTTACACAGTTAAATGCTGCCTCTTATGAGATGGAAAGTGCAAAAAATTCAGGCCAGCGCCTGCCGCAAAAATGGAGAAACAGGAAATTCGAGGCACGAACAGGCTGCCGCGTCCTTTATCGGCGGCAAGGCCTGTTTTGACGGTCCGAGGCAGGCGCAGCCGTACATTCATAAAAACGATTCTATGGCAAAAAAGCAGGATGTTGCACAGGCAGCGGCGAAAGCAGAACAGGCCGGCTGAAAAATCACTTGCGGGGAGGGCGGGTCGCGCGAACAGAAGGGTGTAAAACGCGGCTCCGGCACGGAGCCTGTCCTGCACGCCGGCACGGTGCGCCAGCGGGGCCTGCTCCGAAAATGCGCTTCCGGGGACACTATGTCCAGGCCGGAAAGCCGGAGACAGCCGGACGCAAAACCCGCGTAAACCAAAATAAGCCTTATGGGCCGCAACGGCAGATACCGGCATTGCGGCAGCGCACGGCCGGAGTCGCGGGGGCCGTGTGCGCCGCGCCCTGGGGCGGCTTCACACTGAAAATGTCCTGACGGCTGCGAAGCAGGCACCCGCCCCAAGGACGCAGGGCGGCTTCAGCCATTGTCCCAGGGGGCATAAGGAAAAACGGCAGCAACATGTGCGCGTCGGCAAACATCGCAGGGCGTGCCGCAACTCTTTGAGAGATACACGCGCAAAAGCAATACGCTCAGGTACAGGCAGGCTGCCGCCAGGGCAACATCAAAGAGGCTGTTCCGGAACACGGTCCACAACAGCCGCCTGCTCCTGCAAATGCCGCAGACAATGCCCGGGACCGGAAAATCCCCGCCGCTGCACGGCATAATCTGGAACCAGCCTGGCATGGCCGTGGTCATACAAAATCAGGCTGCCCGCAAAAGCATCCACATCGCCCGGGTCGTGGGTAATGATAACGGCCGGGATGGTAAGCCCGGCAATGAGTTCCAGCAGTTCTTCGCGCAAACGCTCCCGCAGCAGCGGGTCCAGCGCCGAAAAAGGCTCGTCAAGCAGCAGAAGCTCCGGCCCGGCATTGACCGCACGGGCCAGCA
>NZ_JBAIYW010000380.1:0-5496 GCF_036763055.1 Desulfovibrio sp. 1214_IL3152
ACTCCCCCTCCGGCGAGCACTGCGGTGCAGTCCGCCACGCAGCCGGACCGGCCGCTCACCTACGGGCCGGACAGCAAGGCTCAGTTCCGCTATGGAAAAAAGCACAACAAATATTTTTCCAACCTGGGCCGGGAGCTTGCCAACGCCATCATCATACCGGTTGAAACGCCGCTCGGGACCTATTATCCTACTGTACGGCTGACGGTGGACCCCTCTACCGGAGCCATCCAGGATTTCGCTTTTCTTGAAAAAAGCGGTGACAAGTATCTTGATTCGTTCGTGCGCCGGGGTATCAAGAAGGCAGGCAGCATTCCGCCGCCACCCGCAGATATCGGCACAACGCTGGACATAACTCTTACACTGGTGCGCCGCTAGCGTGCCGACCCAACAAGGACTGCTGACGCCATGAAAAAACTGCTTCTTCTCCTGGCCCTGGGGCTTTGGCTGGCTCTGGGAAGCGGAGCACAGGCCGCCATGCGCGTGGATATCTACGGTCCGGGCCAGAACATCGTCAATCTGGCCCTGGCCGCTCCTCTCAAAGGCCCGCAGGTGCAAGCCACGGGCATGGGCGCTGACCTGCAAAAAATTGTTCAGGAAAACCTGGGCTTCCTTCCTTTCATGCGCCTGACGGACCCCAAGGCTGTGCTCGGCGGCGTGGTGCTGGCCGGTTATGAACCGCCCAGCCTGGACTTCAAGCGCTTTCAGCTTGCCGGTTCCGACATTGTGGTAACCACATTCTGGCCCGAAGGCGACAGCGGCACGCGCCCCGTGCAGATCCGCGCCTTTGAAACCAATACCGGCGGCCGGCTGTTCGGCAAGGAATACCCCAAGGTCAACGCCCGCGACCTGCCCGAAGTGGCTGACCGCTTCTGCGCCGACCTGCTTGAAGCCCTGACGGGCAACGGGGCCTTTTTCCGCTCCACGCTCGCCTTTATCAAAAAGAACGGCAAAATGGACTCCAACGTCTGGCTGGTCAAGCCCACCGGGCGTGACCTGCGCCAGATCACCAACATGCCCGGCGAAGCCATGTCGCCCGCATGGTCACCGGACGGACGCTTTGTGGTCTTCACCCAGATAGACCCCAAATCCCATGCCCTCGGCGTGTGGGACCGCTCCACCGGCAAGGTGCAGCGCATCCGCTTTCCCGGCAACGTGGTCATAGGCCCCGCCTTTATGCCTGACAACAAGGTGGCTGTGGCCCTTTCCAACGGCAAGTATCCCGTCATCTTCCAGCTCAACCACGTATTCCAGAAAGAACGGGTGCTTGAGCAGAACGATTCCATCAATGTGTCGCCCACCTTTGACAGCACCGGCACCAAGATGGCCTTTACCTCGTCCCGCCTGGGCGGCCCGCAGATATTCCTCAAGGATCTGAGCAGCGGGTCCATTACCCGCGTGAGCAAAAACGGCACGTACAACTCCGAGGCCAACCTGTCGCCCGACGGCACGCTTGTGGTTTACAGCCGTATGACGGAATACGGCCACCGCATTTTTGTGCAGGACATGCTGACCGGCACGGAACGCCAGATCAGCTTTGGCCCCGGCAGCGACGAACAGCCCTCTTTCTGCGCGGACAGCTACTTTATCGCCTTCACCTCCTCACGCGGAGGCGGACGCGGCATTTACCTGACCACGCGGCATGGCGGCGACGCCAAAAGAGTGCCCACAGGCGGCGGAGACTCTTCTTTTCCCCGCTGGGGCATGCCCGGACAACAAAAATAATAAATTCAGCATATTGAATTTTGAAAAAACATTTTTTACCCGGTTTGCCGTTTTTTTCGAGCCAGCCGGGTAAAAAATATTTTACGAAAGTGCGCCTAACCCCCCGCACACTCCTTGACAAAAATTACGGTGCGGATACCATCTGTTATGCAAGGGCAATGCGCCCTTATGTGTGCAGAAAGGAAAGGTATTAATTTCTTGGAGAATGAGCTGTTCAGGAGGACACAATGAAACGCTACGCTCTTATTCTCGCTTTGGTCATGGCTCTGGCTGCCGGTTTTGGTTGCGCAAAGAAAACCACCGGCGAACCTGGCTATGATGATGGCATGACCCCTGAAATGCGCGCTGCCGTCCAGCAGATCACTGATGGCCGCGTGTACTTCGCCTTTGACAAATTCAACATTGAAAACCAGTACAAAGAAATGCTGAAGCAGAAGGGCGACCTTCTGAAGCAGTACCCCGCCATCCGCGTTCGCATCGAAGGCAACTGCGACGATCGCGGCACCCAGGAATACAACCTCGCCCTTGGCGAGCGCCGCGCCCGCGCTGCGTATGAGTACCTGGTCATGATGGGCGTGAACCCCAACCAGCTTGAAATGATCAGCTACGGCAAGGAAAATCCCGCCGTGCAGGGTAACAACGAAGCCGCTTGGGCCAAGAACCGCCGCGACGACTTCCGCGTTATCGGCCACTAGACCTCGGTCTGTGCGACGAATGCAAGGCCACCCGCAAGGGTGGCCTTTTTTTATCCCCTTTTTGCAGGCATCCTTGCTAGAGCAGATTAGCTTTGAAAATGTACATTCTCAAAGTTTAAGACACGCTCGCTTCGGCGTTTAACAGCGCAAATAAATAGCTCTGCTGTCTTCATCCGTAACTTCCTTTGTCGTAACGGCTGAAGCTGCGCTTACGCCTTCGCGGCGGGCGTCTGCTCGCGCAGTCGCCAGAGCAATTTCAAAGTGAAATTGCTCTAAACCGCCTTGGCCGCCCGGCAGGCTGCCCCGCCGGAGCACACCTGTGCCTGAGCCGTTGCCGCAGCGCTTGCGGCTGGTGCGGTTTCGCCCTGCACTTTCGCTCTTGCAAACAGCAGGAAGCGCAGGCACATGTTGAGAATGGGTGTTTTTAAAGATACAATGCCGCCGTGCCTGAAGTTTACATCGGCCAGGCGCACCTTGCCGCGGCGAAGGCGCTTTCCCCCGCAACCGTAGGTTTTTTCTGCCTCCATACGTTGTTGCCGCACCTGACACAGGGTCTTGCGAAGGCCAGAAGCACAGGCTACACTGCGCATAAGCGAGGATATTCCCATGAAGATTGTCATTCTGGACGGCGGGGTGCTCAACCCCGGCGATGTGGATTGGGGACCTGTCACTGCTTTGGGCGATGTGACCATATATGACGAAACCAGCAAGGATCAGCTGGCCGAGCGCGTCAAAGGCGCGGATGTGCTGCTGACCAATAAAACGCCCCTTCGCAAGGAAGACCTGCCCGCTCTTGAAAGCGTCCGCATGGTGGGGGTGCTGGCAACCGGCTATAATATCATTGACACCGAAGCATTGGCCCGGCGGGGCATACCTGTATGCAATGTGGTGGCCTATGGCGTAAGCGATGTGGCCCAGCATGCCATGGCCATGCTGCTTGAGCTGTGCCGCCACACCAGCCTGCACACCCGCAGTGTTAAAAATGGCGACTGGCAAAAATCAAAACAGTGGTGCTACTGGAAAATCCCTCCGGTCTGCCTTGAGGGCATGACCATGGGCCTTATCGGCTTTGGCTCCATTGGGCGCCGCATGGGTGAACTGGCGCACGCCTTCGGCATGAATGTTCTTGCCCAGTGCCGTACCCCAAAAAATCCGCCCACTTACAGCCCCTTCGCCTTTGCCGCGCTGGAACACCTTATCTGCGCTTCGGACGTCATCTCGTTGCACTGCCCCCTGACCAAGGACACGCAGCACATCATCAACGCCAAAACCCTGTCCAACATGCGCAGGGGCGCCATTCTGCTCAATACCTCCCGTGGCCCGCTGGTTGATGAGGCTGCTGTGGCGGCTGCCCTTGAAAGCGGCCAATTGGGCGGCCTCGGCACAGACGTGCTTTCCGAAGAACCGCCAAGTGCCGATAATCCCCTGCTTTCCGCTCCCAACACGCTTATCACCCCGCACATTGCCTGGGCCACTACCAGGGCAAGGCAGAATATCATTGATCTTACGGCCGAAAATATCCGCCGCTGGCAGGCTGGCACGCCTGTCAACGTTGTCAACGGGGTGAGCAGCGTCTAGCCATGCGTATCGACATCCATACCCACGCCTTTCACCCCAAAATAGCGCACAAGGCAGTGGAGCACCTCAACGAGCATTACAGCGTTGCCTGTGCGGGCAACGGCACTATCACCAACCTGCTGGAAAATGAGCGCAGGGCCGGCATCGACATGTGCGTGGTCTTGTGCGCGGCCACAGCCCCCGCGCAGGTCATTCCGGCCAACAACTACGCCATCAGCCTGCAGCGGGCGCATCCGGACAATGTGATCGCCTTCGGCACGGTTCACCCCGGCTACGCCCAGTGGGAGGCAGAGCTTGACCGTCTCGAAGCCGCGGGTATACGAGGCATCAAGCTGCACCCGGACTTTCAGGGCTTCTGGCTCAACGATCCGCGTCTTTTACCCATTTTTGAGGCTGCGCAAGGACGCTTTGTTTTTGAAATGCACATCGGGGACAAAACCTCCCCTGAAAAAAATCCCTCCTGCCCGTACAAGCTGGCAGCCATTGTGGACGCCTTTCCGCGCCTTCAGGTTATCGCCGCCCACTTTGGCGGCTACCGCATGTGGGCTCATGCACTCAAGGCTCTTACGGGCAAGGAACGCCCCAACCTGTGGTTTGACAGCTCAAGCACCACGCCTTTTGCCACGCCCATGCTTGTAAAAACCCTGCTGACCGCCTATCCCGCCGACCGAATACTTTTTGGCACGGATTGGCCGCTGTATGATCCACTGGATGAAAAACGCAGGCTTCAGGAAAAAGGCGGCCTGAGCGACAGCATGCTGGAGCGGCTCATGAGCAACGCCACGGCCATACCCGGCCTGCTGACCGCCAAGACCGGACGGATGGCGCAAGCCGTGGGGCATTGACAGCCGCCCCCTTTCCAAGTAAAGCATTTGCCAAGCCGGACGGCGGCAGCACTGCCAACTCCGTCAGGTCCGAAAGGAAGCAGCGGCAGCAGAAGTTGCCGGGTGTCCGGCCCACAAAAACCGCAACGGAATCCCCGTTGCGGTTTTTGTGTTTTTGCGGCCGTGCGCTCCGCCAAGGCCGCCGGCTTGTCGCCCCCCATGCCATATGTACAGGGCGGTCCCACCTGTTTCATGCGACATACAGCGCGGCGATCTTTCGCCAGGGGCAGTGGGAAAAAGGAAAGCCCGCCTTAGACAGTGTCGCCACGAGCGCCTTTCCCGATATCTCTACGTGGAACTTCGCCTTTTATTCCGGTCGAGTACCATAAGAGTACACTCCCTGCATAAAAGGCTCGTTCTCCTTGATATACCAAGGAAATTCATCTCGTGACGACACAGTCTAGAGCAAATTAACTTTGAGAATGTACATTCTCAAAGCTTAAGACACGCTCGCTTCGATGCTTAACCACGCAAATAAATTGCGCTTGCAGGTAGTGTCCAGAATTTTTCGCACATTTTGTAGCTGCCATGTGGTGTCAGGTCTGGCGCTGTCTTGAAGCTGGCGCGTGCTTTGCGAGCGGGACGCTAAGTGGCGATCCCGCGCTGCAATGCCCGTG
>NZ_JBAIYW010000568.1:0-5453 GCF_036763055.1 Desulfovibrio sp. 1214_IL3152
GTCCGCTCCGTCTTCCATGTCCTCGTCAGCTTCCGGGGCATCCGCACTTTCAATGTCGAGGGGCAGCCAGGGCAGCAGGATGCGGGGCGGTGGCGTGATCTGGCTGTAATATTGGCTCACAAAGCTCCAAAGCAGCTCCGGGGCGTCCTCAAAGGTCAGGCCGGGCCAGTAGAAAGCGCGTCCGTCCGTTACCGCCCCGCCCCGTACAAAGGCTATGCCCAGGGCAAGACCTTTGTCAGCCTGATACAGACCAACGGCATCCATGTCGCCGCCGCCGGGCAAGACCGCAGCCTGTCGCTCCACAGTGCGCTCCACGGCGCGTATCTGGTCGCGCAGCACTGCGGCTTTTTCAAACTCCAGTTCTTCCGAGGCCAGATCCATTGCCTCGCGCAGGCTGTCCAGCAGGGGGGCGGCACGGCCTTGCAGAAGATCGCAGACCTTGCGCACGTTTTCATTGTATTCCTGCGGGGTCACCATATCCATACAGGGAGCGGGGCATTGGCCCATAAAATGGTACAGACAGGCGCGCACACGGTTTTTCATGGCCCTGTCGGAACAGCGGCGCAAGGCAAAGGCGCGGTGTATGAGTTTCCACGTCTCACGGGCCGACAGGGCGGAAGTGAACGGGCCGAAGTAGCGCGCGCCGTCACGTCTGGCCTGACGCACGACTTCAAGACGTGGAAAGGGGTGCTTGGGATTGAGCCGAAACAGCACGTACTGCTTGTCATCCCGCAGGACAATATTGTAGCGGGGCCTGTGCTTTTTGATCAGGCTGGATTCCAGAAGCAGAGCCTCTTTTTCCGTTGTTGTGGTGAGGTAGTCGATGCTTCGGGCATGGGAAAGCATGGCTTTTGTCTTGGCAGGCAAGCCTTCGGGCCTGAAGTAGGAAAGTACGCGGCGGCGCAGAACACGGGCTTTGCCCACGTAAATGATGCGTCCGCGTTCATCCTTGTACAGATAGACGCCGGGAGAAAGAGGGATGCTGGCTGGTTCTGGTTTTTGCATGGAGCAACGGTACGTTAAAAGTGTTTCTTTTGCCGGGCAATGGGGCCGTCCGCACCAGAAGAGGCCGCCCGGCTTTTCCGCGCGGGAATATGAAGCCGACCCCCTGCCGCTGTTGAAAGCATGCGTCCTCAACGGCAGGGTTCTCCGGCGGGAGCCGACAGTTTCATGTGCAGCCTTTGCCTGTGCAGCCCTTGCCTGTGCAGCCCTTGCCTGTACAGCCCTTGCAGATACAGCCCTGCGGCTGCGCCCGTGGCTGGCTGCGGTGGGCTGCTGCATATATACAGTAACCATCCCGGCTTCACTTGCCAACCTGAAGACACCGGGGCGTGGGGGGGGGGCTTGGCTGCGCACAGCGGCCCGGGCTGTTCGGGGCGGAGTGCGCAGGGTACGAAAAAAGGGGAAGCCTTTCGGCTTCCCCTTTGTAGAGCGGAATCAGAGATCGTGTTTTCTTAGAAAGAGTACACGAAGCTCAGGTTGACGTTCCAGGGGTCACGCACTTCGTCGGACTTGCCGTTCATCTTGCTGTTGCCCCAGACGGACTTGGACTGGTCAAGCCAGGTCGCAAGGTAGGCGGCGTCAAGCATGACGGTGAAGTTTTCGTACATCTGGTAGCTGTTGGTCAGACCGATTTCCATGGCGTAGTCCATGGTGGTCATGTACAGGGGATCCATGCCGATGGTGCCGTTGCCGCCGCTGTTGGCAGCCAAGGGTTCAGCCTGCCAGGTAGCCCTGGACATCTTTTTGGCCATGGAGGGGCTGTTGGTGCCGCCGATCAGGTTCACGCGGAAGGTGTGCTTCAGGTCTTCCAGGAAGCTCATGTCCTTCAAGCGCGCGCCCACGCCCCAGGTACCGGCCATGCTGTAGCCAAGGGTGGCGTCGCGGGCGATGTAGGGGTTGCCGTTGAAGGCAAAGTTGGAGAAGCCGTTGTTATTGTTGTTTATGCTCAGGCTGGGCATGCGGCCGGAACCGTCGGCCGGATCGTTGCTGTCGCCGGAACCGTACCAGCCGTAGATGCCGGGGATGGCCCAGTCAAGCTTGTATTCGGCAAGCAGAGAAGCCAGCCAACCGGAGCGGTTCAGGCGGCTGTCATCATAGGTAGCGGAACCGTAGTTGAAATCCCACGCGATGCGGATGGGGTCAAACATGGTCACTTCACCGGTCAGGCCAAACCAAATGGCGTTGCCGTACTCATCCAGTTTCTTGGAGGCCAAGCTGCCGTCCTTGTGGTGAGCGCCGCCCACGGGGAACATGCCGGCAGCGGGGTACTTCCAGGAGGTACCAAGAGCCTTGCTGGAACCATCAAGGATGTAGTTGTTTCCGCTGCGGAAGGCATTGGGGCCGATGGCGGCGTACATGACCCAGGGGGTCACTTTCACGCCGTCAAAGGTCAGGGGCACGAGCAGGGCGGCAACGTCCACGTTATCCATGAAGTTGCTGCGGTTCTCGTTGTTGATGGTCTTGCCGTCAAAGTTGTCGTTCCAGGGGCGGGCCCACAGGGCGGTCACGCCAACATTTTCGTTGAACTGGTAGGCGGCGGTGATGCCGGCCACGTCGTCGTTGAACACGTTGTTGCCGGTGGTGAAGCTGGGCAGGGCCATGCCCTGGATACCCATGCGCACCTTCAGGTCGGTCTGGGGAACGATCCAGTCAAGGTAGGCGTTCTTCAGTTTGATGGCGTTGCTGGAGTCAGCGCCAAGGGCGCCGCCGCTGCTGTTCTGGCCCCAGGTGGTCTTGCCGATTTCAAAGAAAACGGTACCGGACAGGGATTCGGAGGCTACGGCGTCCAACTGCAGGCGCACGCGCTGGTTGGCTTCGAACTCGTCTTCTTTGCCGTTGTAACCGGTCTGGCCGTTGCCACCGGTGAAGTTGCCGTTCATGCCGTAGTCAAAGCTCATGATCCACTGGCCTTTGGCCTTGAAGTCGATGGCGCTGGCGCCTGTGGCAGCACTGAACACCAGACCGGCCGCCAACAGAAGAGTAGCGATCTTTTTCATGGTTAACCTTCCTTTATTTTGCCCATAAGGACACGTTTTACTATACACGCCTGTGGAGCGGATGTCCGCTTCGGGCCAACTATAGGAAAGCCCCGCACACTTTGCAAGCATATTCGTGCAAAAATTTTAACCCGGCAGAGGATATAAAAGGAAAAAAAGATTAATCGTCCGGGAAATCTGTATGTTAAAGGAAATCTAGAGAAGAAAAATTTTTTCTGTGCGCGACAAAATTTTAGTCCCAATAGGCCCTCTTTTACAAGGATGCAGCAAAACCAACCTGTTATGGCTGGTTGTTCGGCGGTATAAAAATTTTCGTCTCATACGAGGAAAGCCGGGGATGCGTCCCCGGCTTTCCTGATGTGTGCCGTATGGCCTTTGCGGGCGTCAGGCTGATGCGCAGCGCCGTTTTGTGGTGTTTTTTCCTGCCGGTGCCAATTTGCAGGGGCCATTGCACGACGGCGCTGTCCCCTCTGGTATTTTTACAGGGGCTGGCAGCCTCATGCGCCGGTGATTTTCAGATTTCGCCTTTTTCCATCATTTCCGCCACCTGCGCCACGTCCTTATCGCCCCGGCCGGAAAGGTTGACCAGCAGGACTGCGTCACGGGGCATACCCGGGGCCATTTTGACGGCATGCGCCAGAGCGTGGGAAGATTCCAGAGCCGGAATGATGCCTTCATGGCGGGACAGGGTGAAGAAGGCTTCCAGGGCTTCCTTGTCCGTAATGCTGACATACTCGGCGCGGCCCGCATCTTTAAGCATGGCGTGTTCCGGGCCTACAGAAGGATAATCCAGCCCTGCGGAGATGGAGTACACCGCTCCGGCATTGCCCGTTGCATCCTTGATCATATAGGAATTGAAGCCGTGCAGCACACCGGGTTCGCCAAGGCAAATCGACGCCGCGTGCTGGCCGTAGTCCGTACCGTGTCCGCCTGGCTCCACGCCGATGAGGCGCACATCCGCATCGTTCACAAAACCGGAAAAAATGCCGATGGCGTTTGAACCGCCGCCCACGCAGGCGAGCACAGCATGAGGCAGGCAGCCGCAGGCTTCAAGCATCTGCGTGCGGGCCTCACTGCCCACCACCGACTGGAACTGGCGTACCATATAAGGATAGGGATGCGGCCCCACGGCGGAACCCAGCACGTAAAACATGGCGTCGTCCGCCACCCACAGGGCAAGAGCCTCGTCCACGGCCTCCTTGAGTGTGCGCTGGCCGGATGTGGCTGCCACAACGTCGGCCCCGAGCATGCGCATGCGGATGACGTTGAGATGCTGGCGCTCCATGTCCACTTCGCCCATGCAGATGGTGCATTCAAGGCCCATAAGGGCTGCCGTGGCGGCTGTGGCTACGCCGTGCTGCCCTGCGCCGGTTTCCGCGATGATGCGGCTTTTGCCCATGCGTTTTGCAAGCAGGCACTGCCCGAGGGTGTTGTTGATCTTGTGCGCCCCGAGGTGATTGAGGTCTTCGCGCTTGAGCCATATCTGCGCTCCGCCCAGTTTGTGGCTCAGGTTGGCGCAGTGAAAGACCGGGCTGGGGCGTCCTGTATAATGGATGAAAAGGTCATTGAGTTCCCTCATGAAGCCGGGGTCGGCCAGGGCCGACTCCATAGCCGCGGTCAGTTCATCCAGGCGGGCCTTGACGGGTTCGGGAACAAACTGGCCGCCGTAAGCGCCGAAAAAGCCCTTGCTGTCCGGTTTGTCGTGGGATGCGGAATGCTGGCTCATGCGATCTCCTTGCTGCTGATGCTGTGTCGCCGTCATGCTACCTGGCCTGCGGCAAAACGCCGTTCTGCCGTACCCGGCTCAGCGCCGGCGTAAAGGGCGGCTTCGGGACCGGTAAGCCTGAAAAGCGCAAAGGCTGAAAAACGGTTCTCACTCTGGCGTTTTGAACTCTCTGTGTCAAGGCGCTTTACTGCTTGTGGCATATGGGCTGCGCAATGGACGCCTTGTGATTTTGTGTTCTTCTTGCCGTGGCCTGCTGTTTCGCTTATGCTTGGTGCGCGCGCATTTTTGCGGCAAGGAGTTGAAATGCTGGATGAAAAATTTACCGGAAACGGCAAGGCAGTGCTGCTGGCCGGCGGCGGAAAAATCTATACGGACATAGCGGCGCGCTTTGTGCGCAGCGAGAGGGATCTGGAAGATATTGTGGCTTCTCCCTATTCCAAAAAGATAGTGGAGAACATTCTGTCATCAGGACACAGGGCCGCGCTGGAATTTGACTTTTTCATTTTCGGCCTTGAAGGCTACTCCCGCGTGACTGAAACCCAGCTTGTGCGCAAGCGTCTGGCTTCTTACCTTATCAAATCGGGGCGGGCCGAGCTTGGCGGCAAGCGTCGCTATTCTGTGGTCTATCCGCGTGGCGTGGCGGAATTTTCGGCTCCGGTGACCTTGCCTGGCGGCGAGACGGTGAACCTGAGCGGGCGCGACCTGGCCGACCTGGGCCGCCAGTGGTA
>NZ_JBAIYW010000049.1:0-5449 GCF_036763055.1 Desulfovibrio sp. 1214_IL3152
TACTGTCACGGTGCCGTCACCGGTGATTTTGATCTCGTTGCTGCCGTCACTGGTGGCGTTCATGCCGTAGCCGTAGCGGGTGCCGGTGCTATCGCCAGCGCTAGAGCCTGATACTGTCACGGTGCCGTCACCGGTGATTTTGATCTCGTTGCTGCCGAAATTATCGGCGGACATGCCGTAGCCGTAGCGGGTGCCGGTGCTATCGCCAGCGCTAGAGCCTGATACTGTCACGGTGCCGTCACCGGTGATTTTGATCTCGTTGCTGCCGTCACTGGTGGCGTTCATGCCGTAGCCGTAGCGGGTGCCGGTGCTATCGCCAGCGCTAGAGCCTGATACTGTCACGGTGCCGCTTTCCGTGGTGATGCTATTGCTGCCAGAATCTATGGCAGACATGCCGTAGCGGGTGCCGGTGCTATCGCCTGATCCAGCTTCGGCCGTCACTGTCACGTCGCCACCCGCCGTTTCGATCTTGTTGCTGCCGGAAGAGGAGGCCAAAATGCCGCCAGTCGAGCCTGACACGACCACATCACTTTTTTCAGTGGTAGTAATGACATTCGTGCCGCCCTTCGCTGCGACACCCGTATCTCCACTGATGGCAACGGTACCGCCAAAGCCTGCTTTAATGGTGTTACTGCCGCTACTTACAGCAACAATACCACTGTTTTCAGTGCCACTGTTTGCGCTGATAATAGTTATATCCCCGCCAGTGATACTATTTTGGGCACCGCTTTGTGACCAGAGGCCAACATCGCCGCCGGTGATTCTGACAACACCGTCAGTGCCAGTATCAACGGAGTTGCGGGAATGGGTGCCAACGGCAGACAGCGCGTAAACCTGAGCTCCATTAATGGTAATATCTCCGGCCTTTACAGTGTTTTCGCTGCCGTATTGGGCCAACAAAGCGGTTCCCAGAGAGCGTACGGATACCTTACCTGAATAACCGGCATCAATTATATTTTTGGAGTTGAAATTTTGTGAGTTTATTCCGTTATTGCCCCCGTAAATATCAACTTCGCCGCCAGTGACAGAGTTTATACCTCCGTTGGCAGCGTATATCCCAGTACTGCCGCCGTGGATCGAAACTTTACCTTGTTCTCCCACTTTGAGAGTGTTTGTGCCGATACCACTTCCAACTTGCCCGCCAGCATTAACAGCTACGCTGTCAGGACTGCCGACGAAAATTGCGCCGGAGGCGATGGTGTTGTTGCCGCATGTGGAGGCCTCCACACCACTGCTGATGGATACTGTTCCATCCGCACCTGTGCGGAGTTCATTGCTGCTGCCCACATAGCGGAGGAGTTCACTACTATAGGCCGAGCGGCTAGACCCTACAGAAACGGCTGTAATTTCTT
This sequence comes from Desulfovibrio sp. 1214_IL3152, assembly GCF_036763055.1. Lineage (NCBI taxonomy): Bacteria > Pseudomonadati > Thermodesulfobacteriota > Desulfovibrionia > Desulfovibrionales > Desulfovibrionaceae > Desulfovibrio > Desulfovibrio sp. 1214_IL3152. The sequence continues at coordinate 1,353 of NZ_JBAIYW010000049.1, forward strand.
TGCCGGTTATCGTATTCGTGCCACCTAGATCACTGGACACGTTTCCAGATATCGTGACCTTGCCATCTACACCAGCATCAATTGTATTCTCACTCTTTCCTCCAAAAGCAGATATACCTGTTTTAATTGCAATATTATTGCCAGTAACGCGGTTTTCCCCGCCATTGTAAGCCAGTACTCCCAAAAAATTGCCAGAAGTAATGGATACGGATCCACCAACCCCACCAATGATATTTACACTGTCGGATCCATTGGCATAAACACCATACGCTGATCCAGTGATGGAAATATCACCGCCCTTGACAATATTCTCGCCGCCAGTCTGGGCCAAGAGCCCGGAACCGCCAGCGGAAACCGTCACCGTTCCATCAGCGCCTGCGTCAATGGTATTCTCACTGTCGGCGTCAGTGGCGTATACTCCGTGTCCAGTACCTGCACTTATGATAATATCATTGGCTTGAATGCTGTTGACGCCGCCGCTTTCAGCGTTGAGCCCCGTGCCCCCGCCGTCGAGTGTGAGTTTGCCCCCCACTGCCCCGCTGGCGCCCGCCACTGCCCCAATGGTATTTTTGCCACCGGATGTGGCGCTCACAGCAGCCAAATCAGCGGCATCTGTGCTGGCAATGAAAATATCACCGCCAGCTACGGTAATCGAATTGGCGCCATCGTCCACAGCTATCACGCCTGTCTTCGCACCGGCTACGTGAAGAGACCCATCCGTTATGGTCAGGTTATTGGCACTGCCGTCAGAAGAAGCGCCAATACCTCTCCATCCCGAATTTATGACGACAGAGCCGCCAGTAACGTCAATCTTGTTGGTGGCGTTAACTTGGGCGCTGACGCCTTCCCATCCGCCTTTGATATCCACATTGCCATTTGTCACTGAAACAGTGTTGGTGCTGTCATCAAGGGCATGAATACCGCGTTGAAGGGCGTCAACATTCAGATTTCCGTCAGTCACGTAAACATTGGCGCGGCTGTTCCCGGTCGTCGAGATGCCCCAATCGCTATTTATGCTTACAGACCCATTGGTGGCGGAAAGGTTAGTGGTGCTGTTGTCAACTGTGCCAACCCCATTCCAAAGTGCATTGATGGTGATATCGCCGTCAATTGCCGTTACAGAATTGACGCTGCCGCTCTGGGCTTGAAGGCCTTGCTCATCGGCGGCTATGCTGATGCTGCCGCCGCTGATGGTATTCTTGCCGCCATCGACAGCAAATACGCCATGGGCAGCGGATACGCCATCGCTAGAGGCGCTTTGGACATGAACCGAGCCCTTGCCCATATGGATGACGTTTGCGACGCTGCCGTCCGCGAGCACGCCGTCCAGCACGGTAAGTTTGCCGTCCGCGGAAGTGATATGCGTGGTGGAGCCTGGCGTTGTGTTGGCGACCCCGGCATTAAGGTTGATGGTATTGTAGTCATCGGCCATCTGGGCCGGGTCGGCCGAGCCGCTGGCATGTATGGAGCTGCCGCCGATGACCGTGTCGTTTATGATGATTTCGTCATCGCCCGTGGATGCGACAATCTGATAGCGGCCGGTCTGTCCCGTACCCTGATGGTATTCGCCCACAGATTCCGTGCCGAAGCCGGAAACCGCGCCGTATTTGGCGTCATAGGCCTGGGAGTCGAAAGATGAGCCGCCGCTGGCGACCACTTCGACAATATATTCAAACGTGTGGCCGTCCTTGACCACGGTAACGGTCACAAAGCCTCTCAGGAAATCACCCGGATCAAGGCTTTGCAGCTTGGCAAGCCCGGCCTCGCTGAATCTGAACACCAACTGGCCGTCGCTGAATTCCGGCTCCGCAAGCCAACTGCTGTCCCATTCGGGAGGAAAGGTACAGGAAACCGAATCCGGTCCGGAAGGGGTGCGTGTGATTGCCGCGCCGGACGAGAGGTTCAGCAGGTTGCCGCCGGCGTCCCTGAAAAAGACAGGGGTGCTGACGAAATGATTTTCGCTGTCGCCTGCGCTGTACAGCACCGCGCGCACATCACCGGAAGGAACGCCAAGCGCGGCCCCGCCGCCCGGAGCCGCTCCGGAAGAAGCGCCCCCGACGTTCAGAAGCGCTGTCTGAAGGCTGTCGGAGCCTGCCACGGAACCGGCAACGCTCATGTCAAGGCCGTCCAGATGGTCAAGACCGCCCATCAGGTCGGATGCGCCGTATTCATTGTAGTGGGAACCGCGTTCCACAGAGGCCGGACCCGCCGCGGGGATGAGGTCCGGGCCGAGGGCGCTGAAAAACTCCGTGCCGGAAACGATTTTTCCCGCAACTTCAAATTCAGGAACGTTATCTGCATGATAACTGGTGTAAAAATCATCTATCCGGATGGCGGCTTCGTCTTCAAACGTAAATACCAGTGAATCGCCGTCGCGTGACAGGGTAACGCCGTCGGTTGAGAAATCAAGAGCGATTTTGGCGTTTTTGCTCGTTGCAACAATTGTGACTGCCTGGCCTTGAGCCGGGCGTGAAAGATTCATCGCAGACATGGTATCCTCCGCAGAGTGGGTGGATGCGTTGGCAGGCGGCATACGCGCCAGGCGTATGCCGAAGGGACAGGAAGGAGAGCGGGGCAGACTGGCTGTCTGCTGCTCTGGGCAAAGCCCCTGCCTCTAGAAGAGTGCAGTATTTGGAAGATGCAAGGGTGAATCTATAGGAAGCGGAGATTCACGACTGGACGAATCCATCAATTATTTTATAATATCTGGGTACTCTCATGTCAATAACTATGGAAAGATAACAACTCTGGTTTTCTAACACTGTTTTTATCTGAAATAAGATTAAATAAATAATAAATATGATGCAGAAGTTTTTTTATAAAGGCTAAATTGAATATCAATATTTATAAATATATATAATTTGCATGCATGGCTAAACTAAGTAAAAAAGTTACAGAAAATTATTGGAACCTCCAGTGAGCCAAGCTCTTGCATGATTGCCGGGTACGGTCAGGGCAACTTTCGTTTTGAGCCATGCAGTGAAAGAAATTCTGTATTTTTTGTGCTGGTTCCCGCGTTTTCTGGAGGGGACATACGGCACGGCATTTGTTTTATGTACGTAAATATCTGTGAGCTTGTTTTTTGTGCCGTACTGATGCAGAAAAATTTTGACGTTGAAAAAGATTCCTTCTGAGGGACCAGGGCGGGGTCTGCAAAAAACCTGCATGATCCACGCCCGCAAAGGCGCTGCATACTTTCGGCACACACGCAAGAAGCCGCCACGGCGGGACGCATGAAAAAAACATGCGAATGCGCACAGCATCCGTACAATGAAAGCCGCTTCTTCAGGCAAGAGCCCGTTCATTTTTGGAATATAACATTCTCAAAATGAACGGGCTCTTGCCTTGCGGTGTGGGGGGAGGCGGAATGTCCATTACGGACATGTGGCAGGTGTGTTTTTATGGCTGTTCACTCTTTTCCTTGGCTGACCTGCTGCCGCGCGGCGGCTTGCCGGATCAGGAAAAGAGTGAACAGCCTTTGAAACCGTTTGCCTAGACAGTGTCTAGCAGTTTGTCATTTCCCTTGCGGCATTGTCCGTGGCTTCCTGGCAGGAATCCGCAACGCTGGGGATACTGCTGATTTCGCTTGTGGCGGCGGCAGCGCTCTCAGCAGCCGTCACAGCAGGTCCGGCAGGGGCGCCGGAGGCATCGGGGGCCGCAGGCCCGGCAAGGTGACTCTGGTCAAGAGCCGCGTTCATGTTGGTCAGGCCCATGTCGTGCAGACCGGTTTCTCCGAAAAGGCCGGTGCCGTCCTGTTCTGTGTCCTGCCCGTCCGTGGCCGCGAACAGGCTGTCGAGGCTTTCATCGCCGTAGGTCAGGGTGACGGGGGGGTACAGTTCGGCAAAGTCGCTGCCGTCGCCCCCCTCATTGCCGAGATAGCCGTTGTGCAGGGCATCATCCCCTTCTTCAAACAGATCCGGCAGGTCTGGCAGGTCTGTGAGCATGTCTGCGGGCGTGCCTGGGGACATGTCGGCAGGGTCGCTCAGGAAGGCGAAAAGCGGCTGCACCTGTCCGTCCGCGTCTTCACTGAAGTGCGCCAGGGCCGTGGCGTCATCAAGAGTATCCGCCCCAAGAGCGTCTGCCCCGGGAACCTCCGC
>NZ_JBAIYW010000213.1:0-5428 GCF_036763055.1 Desulfovibrio sp. 1214_IL3152
GCTCCTCGCGCTCATGGCCGTTCTGGCGTTCCGCAGGCGTGCCGGAACCTTGATTCGCGCCAGCGGTACCGGGCGCCAGCCCCATTGCGTCCTTGTCTGCCTGATCCTGTGAAGCCTCTGGCAGTTCCCGGGACTCAGCGGAAGAGCCTTCAGGCGGATACTGCCCTTCGCTCCGGGCCAGTATTTTATCCGGCGCGGCGGAAGCGGCCATGGGGCCGAGCTGAATGTTTTCGGCATAGAGAATATCGCCCTCGCAGAAGGTCAGTGCGCGGGTAAGTGTATTTTTCAGCTCACGCACATTGCCGGGCCAGTCGTGGGCCGTGAGTTTTGCAAGGGCGCCCCGGCTGACCTGGGGCATGCGCAGTGACTTGCGCGCCCCGTTTGCCGAGGGGGACTGTCCTGGGCCGTACGCAGCGGGTTCCGTGTTTTCCGCCTGTGTTTCGGCGTCCATCTCTGCCGCCTTGGCGCGCGCTTTTACGGCCTCGGTCAGAAAGTAGACTGTCAGGGAGGGGATGTCGGTTTTTCTTTCCCGCAGGGGAGGGGTGTGGATGGTTATGACGGCCAGACGATAATAAAGATCTTCGCGGAAGGATCCGTCGCGTGCTTCGTCGGGAAGGGAGGCATTGGTGGCGGCGATAATGCGGGTATCAAAAGGCACTTCCTGATCGCTGCCCAGGGGACGGATGCGCCGCGTGGACAAGGCCCGCAGCAGCGCCTGCTGCACCTTGGGCGCGGCATTGCCTATTTCATCCAGCATGAGGGTTCCGCCCTCGGCGGCCAGAAATGCCCCCTTGCGAGGCTGCCTGGCCTCGGTAAAAGCGCCCTTTACGTGGCCGAACAGGGTGTCCATAAGCAGGTTTTCGTCCAGCGCGCCGCAGTTGATGGTGATGAACGGTCCTGAAGCGCGGGCGCTCAGACGGTGGATGGCTTCCGACACCAGTTCTTTGCCGGTGCCGGTTTCGCCCACCACCAGCACATCCGCCAGAACCTGCGATGCCTTGCGTACCTGGTCATACAGCGTCTGCATGGCCGGTGACGTGCCCACAAGGCCGCTGGCGGGGAGGTCTTCGGGGTGCGGCAGGTCGGAGGCTGGCTCGCGCTGCCACTGGGCGTCCTGAAGGGCCTCGTGGCTGCGGCGTTCTTCCTTGGCCTGGCGCAAACGTTTCAGAAGGGCGTTGATGCTGTTCTTGATGCGCTCCATTTCCAGAGGCAGCTGCGGCAGGTCAAGGTCGTCATCATTGCCCAGAATATTGCGGTTGCGTAGATCGCCGGACATGACATTGAGCGATTTGCCCATCTGGCGCGCCAGCCACCAGAGGCTCAGGGCCAGAAGAACCATGCCCCCCATAAAGCTGACTGCGTAGATGCCCATGATCTGCATGCCGGTGCGCGTGGTGGTGAAGCTGGTATCCAGAACGGCCAGCCCGCCGAGCACCACAGGCTCGCCGCCGGAGCCGGGATTGAAGCCGACGGGAACATAGCTTACGCGCTCCACGCGCATCTGTCCGTTGCTCCATATGGTGCTGCTTTCTGTCATGGGCAGTTGTCCGGCATGCCCTCCCTGCACCTCGGCCACCATGCTCCAGTAGTTGATGTGTTCCGGGCTGGGACGAAAAGCCATGCTGAAGCCGGGCCGCCCGTAGTCGCCCCAAAAGCCCGCCCGAACCGCATCATTGCCCAGGCTTTTGCCCGCAAGAGCCGCATCGGGCACTTCAGACTGAAAGATCATCCAGCCCTCACGGTCGAAAAACAGACTGCGCACGCGCGTGTCCGTGCCGGATGCGGCGATGGGGGCGTTGGGCGAGGAATAGCGCGATACGATGTTCCGCAGATCCTTCATATCCAGCGACAGCAGCAGGTAGCCCTGGAAGTTCCCGTTTTTGTCATGCAGGGCGGTAAAAAAACGCAACACATGCAGTGAAACGTTTTGCAGGGATTTGTCGACCGGAACCATGGAATACACGGCTTCCAGAGGCTGCCCCACATTGACGTAACCGGGGCGCTGGTCGCCCCCCAGGTTATGGAAAGGGCTTGCGGGGCTGTCGAGAGCCACCTGCATGGGGATATTGATGATGCTCCCTTCGTGGTTCAGCAACAGGTAGCGGCTTTCAGGGGTCAGCCCCACATAGGCCACTTCGCGATATTGAAGGCCATCGGTCTTGGCGCGAAATTCCATTCTGCGGGCCATGTCCTGCGGCTCCATAGAGCCTGCGGCCAGTATCAGCAACTGGTTGCGCGTTTCGGCCAGGGCATGTTCCAGGGCCAGGCTCATGGCCTGGGCCTGAAGTTGCGCGTTGCGCGCTATTGCGCGGTTTATGATGTGTTCAATGCTGCTGCTGGTTGTCAGAAAGATAAGCAGCAGCACGAGAGTCAGCAGAGGCAGCCCCAGCATGAGCATGCGGCTGACAAGGCTGCGGTTCATGAAGAAGGAGGTGACATCCAGGGTGCTTCCGCCGGGAAGCGTTCTGTAGAAGCGCATTGTTCCTCCTGGGCTTGGTTGCGCAAAAAAGCGCAATCTTTGTGTCCACTATAGGCACCTCGCGAAAATCTGGCAAGTTTTTTCGCGCAAAAATGAGAAAAAATCGGCAAAATACGGCAATTATTACGCAATGGCACGGTGGTTGCTATCTTTTTCACATTCACTGCGTGACAGTCGGCATGGCCCGGTGGGGGTACTGCCGAAAGAGAGTCCAAAGGATCTCAAACAGAGTGGAGGGTTCTTATGAAGAAGATGCGCACGCTTATGACCTGGCTGGCGGGCTGCGCGCTCATGCTGGCCGCCATGCCCGGCCTGGCTCTGGCTGCCGGGGGCAAGGCTTCGGCGGTGGTAATTGTGGCCGATACCCGCAAGCTGGACGGCATCCTGTACTGGTGGGCGGAAATGTACAATGAGAGTCATTTCTTTTTCGCCATCCTGACCATGCTCATCATTCCCATTGTGGGCTGCATCCTTGGCTGGCTGGCCGACCTCGTGATGTCGCACATCGGCATTGACCTCAAGCACCGCGAACTGGCCGAAAAGTAAGGAGGCGCATATGGATTGGCTGTATATCTTGATGCCCATCTCCGGCGTGTACATTTTCTGGCCGGGGCTTATCATTCTTGGTTTCGGCGTGGGCATTATCGGCGGTTTCTTCGGCCTGGGCGGCGCGTGGATGGTTACCCCCGGCCTGAATATTCTGGGCTTTCCCATGGCGTTCGCCATCGGAACAGACGTGGCGCAAATGGCTGGTAAATCGCTTATCTCAACCATGCGGCACGGCAAGTTCGGCAACGTGGACTACGCCCTGGGCATCACCATGCTTATCGGTACGGTCATCGGCGTTGAAATCGGCGCGCAGATGGTCATGTGGCTTGAGCGCATCGGCTCGGTGGACAAGGTTGTGCGCTGGCTCTACGTGGTGCTGCTCATATCCATTGCATGGCTGGTGTTTCATGACGCCGCCGTGCGCCGTCGCAAGGAACGTGAAGCCAAGGCGCAACATAAGGAACTGGACGCCGCCGCCGTCGGCATTGACTGGGCCTCTCGTCTTCAGGCCATAAGGATACCTCCCGTTGTCCATTACAAGCATGCCAACATCACCTGCTCCGCGTGGCTGCCTATCACCGTCAGTCTCTTCACCGGCTGGCTGGCAGGCATACTCGGTATCGGCGGCGGTCTCATCCGTATGCCCGCTCTTGTCTATCTTGTGGGCTGCCCCACCCATCTGGCAGTGGGTACGGACCTCTTTGAAGTTGCCATCTCCGGCCTGTACGGCACGGCGTCCTACGCGTACAAGGGCCGCGTGGAACTCCTGGCCGCGCTCATCATGCTGTGCGGCGCTGCCATCGGCGCGCAGATAGGCGTTGTGGCGACCAAGTACGTCAAGGGTTACGGCATTCGTTTCGTTTTCGGCCTGGCCGTTCTGGGCTGCCTCATGTCTGTTATTCTGAAGCTTCTGCAGGCGGAATTCCCTGCATGGGGCTGGCTGCTTGGCCCCCTTGCCACTGTTGAAGTTCTTGGTTTCGTAAGTGCCATTTCCATCTACATCGCGGTGAAGATGGTGCAGGGCGCCAAGGCGGAATTGGCCGCCAAGAAGATGCGGGCAGCGAACAGCTAGGAGGGACATCATGAAGATTCGTAGTTTGCTGCTTATGCTGGTGCTTGGACTTTCCACTTTCCTCACCGCCTGCGACTTCGAGGGCGGGGTGGAGCAGGGCCGCTGTGTGGCCTTCAACCCCGAAGCCAAAACCCTGACCATCGTGGTTGACGTTACTCACGATCAGTTCAACCCGCATTACAGCGGTGGCGTACACACATTCAAGCTGCCGACCATTCCCAGCGAAATGGGACCGCCGCCTGAAGTGGGTGGACGCCTCATGATCGACCTGGAAAAGAATACGGTGCTTGTATTCGATCCCGAAACCAAGACCGTGCGCGAAATTCCCGTGCAGTTTATGGATGTGGAAAAGAATATACGCCCCAAGCATCCCAAGGTTGCGGGCAAGACCTTCCCCGTTGTTGACAAGGAACAGCAGACGGTCACCGTGTATTCCAACCGCCTGAGCTCCCTGATTACCTTCAAGGTTCCCGCAGGCGATATAGACCTGCCCCCCTATGTGTGGGCTGCCGGTAACGAAATGCGCATCGCGTACCGAAACGCGGACAAGAATCAGGCCATACGCATCATGAACGTGACCAAGACCAATATATTCAGCAAGTAGACCATATCGGCATCAAGAATACCGGGGCGGCACTGCCCGCCCCGGTATAAAAGATTTTCTGGAGAACAGCATGAACAGCTACAAGCAGCACCTTTATATCAGTTGCATCCGTATCACGGCCAACGCGCTTATGGTGGCCGCGGTTTTTGTAGCCATGTACCAGTCTTCACGCAGTTTTGACGCGGCCGAGCTGACGTTTTGCGCATGGTTTTTCGGTATAACGGTTCCTCTGTGGGCCGGGGCCTTCTGGCTTACACGCATGGTGCGGCGGCGCTTTCCCGCCGAAGGCCAAAGCATGGTGCATTTGCCGCGCATGGGCCTGTCGCTGGTGAGCTGGCGGGTGCTTGAGCAGGTAAGGGGTTCGCAACTGGTGCAGCAGCGCTAGACAATTTTGCTTTGAAACTGCCTGACGGCTGCGTGAGCAGACGTCCGCTACCAAGGCGCAACGCAGCTTCAGCCTCCGGTTCAGGAGCTTGCGAAAAAGACTGCACCACTGCCTGAGGGTGCAGTAAGGCGCCGAAGTGAACGTTATAAAAACTTTGAGATTTCACATCCCAAAGTTGGAATGCTCTAACAGAGGTATTGCCATGATTGCCGCCAGCACTTTCAGAGGATACGATTCATCCATGCAGACTCTTCTTGACGCCGACACCTGGGATGCCTGCCAAAATATCCGCCGCCGCCAGCGCCGCCTGGGTACGGTGTGCGCCCTGCTGCTGGCCGT
>NZ_JBAIYW010000521.1:0-5383 GCF_036763055.1 Desulfovibrio sp. 1214_IL3152
AGGGCCTCGTCGTGCCGGTTTACGCGATCCACAAGGGCGCGCGCGCCACCGGCATTGTTGAGGTCATCCATCTGGCCCTTGACGGTATTCAGTTCCTGCCGCAACGCCTGTATCTGATTCCAGGCGTCGGCCTGCGAGGGCTGCATCTGCCGCAACTGCACGTCGTGCTGCTGTACCTGCTGCTCAAGGCTGAGGCTGCCGCTGCTGGAACCGCCGCCGGATACGCAGGCGCTCAGCGGCAGAGCAGCGCAAGCCAGCGTTACAAGGCACAATGAACGGAATGTGCGCATAATATCCTCTTTTTTCAAATTTGCACTTTTCCCAGGGCTTTTTTGCGCCCGGTGAAAATATAGATGATGCCGCCGATGACCGGCAAAAAAACCACCAGCACGAGCCACAGCGCCCTTTGCTGGGGCGTGGGAAACTCATGCCCCCATATGTGTATGATGCTCCACAGCGTGGGGATCATAGGAATCATGACCAGCACCACATGCCACCAGTGAAAGATCATGCGGCACTCCCTCCTTTGCCGGAGGATTTTCCGGCTTTGCTGCCCTTTTCGTTTCCGTTTTCGGGCGGTTTGCGCCACATGATGACGCAGGCCAGTGCGGCCCCCACGAAGATGGCCGAATCCGCCACATTAAAGGCCGGCCAGTGCCAGTCGCCCCAGTAGACATCCAGAAAGTCCACCACCGCCCGAAAGCGGATGCGGTCCACCAGGTTGCCCAGGGCGCCGCCCATGACCAGTCCCAATCCGGCAAAGAGCCAGGGTTCGTCATGCGAGCTGCGCACCAGCATCAGTATGGCCCATACGGCTACCACCGTGGCCCCGAGGAACAGCCAGAACTGCCACTCAATATCCGAACGGTTCAGAAAGCCGAAGGCCGCTCCCCTGTTGCGGATGTTCACCAGGTCAAACAGACCTTCAATAACCGGCACTGAACGGTGTTCCGGTATGGTCTGCATGACAATATACTTGGTCAGCTGGTCAAGCGCCAGCGCCAGCAGGGCCATGCCCCCGAGGATTCGATAACGCCTGCGCATGTTCTCAGGATTCCATATCCTTGATAACCGCTGTGCAGCGCGGACACAAGGCGGGATGCGAAGCGTCCGAGCCAAGCTCGGTGCTGTAAATCCAGCAGCGCTCGCATTTTTCGCCTCTGGCCTTTTCAACGCCGATGGCAAGACCGGCCACTTCTTCATCCTGATACGCGGCCTGCGGGGCGCGATCCAGCGCCTCAAGCTGCAACTGCGACACAATGCACACGGCGCGCAGGTCGGTATGCAGGCCCTCCAGGCGCTGGCGCAGTTCGTCCGCCACAAAAAGGGTCACGCGCGTATCCAGCGAATGCCCGATGATGCCCTCACGGCGCATGGGTTCAATGGCTTTTGTCACCGCGCCGCGCACGGCCAGCAGTACGTTCCAGTCATCGCGCGTGCCTTCGTCCAGCAGATAGGGAGCCGCATCCAGCGGCGGCAGGGCAAAAACCGTCGATTCCGGACCGCGCAGGCTCTCCGGCAGATGGCTGAAGATTTCCTCGGCGGTGAAAGACAGCACCGGGGCCATATCGCGCAGCAAAAGGCTCAGGATATGCCACAGGGCCGTCTGGGCCGAGCGGCGCTCCTCGCTGTGCGGAGCGGAGGCATACAGGCGGTCTTTAAGGATATCCAGATACACGGAAGAAAGGTCCGTGACGCAATAGTTGTGCAGGGTGTGGTAGACCTTGTGGAAGTCAAAATCCATATAGGCTTGCTGCACGCGCTCGTGAACGCGCCCGGCCACGTCCAGAGCAAAACGGTCCAGCGGCTGCAGCCTGTCCAGCGGCAGCAGGTCATGAGCGGAAATATCGCTCAGGTTGCCCATGATAAAACGGCAGGTATTGCGGATGCGGCGGTAAGCGTCCACAAGGCGGCCAAGAATTTCGTCCGAAAGGCGGATGTCTTCGCGGTACTCCACCGAGGACACCCAGAGACGCACGATTTCGGCTCCGAACTTTTCAATGAGTTCCTGCGGCGCGATCACGTTGCCCACAGACTTGGACATCTTGCGCCCGTCGCCGTCCACCACATACCCGTGGGTGAGCACGGCCCGGTACGGCGCGCAGCCGCGCGTGCCTTCGCTGACCAGCAGCGAGCTGTGGAACCAGCCGCGGTGCTGGTCAGAACCTTCAAGGTACAGGTCGGCGGGAAAGCCCAGCTCGGGGCGCTTTTCAAGCACAGCGGCAAAGCTTGTGCCGGAGTCAAACCAGACATCAAGGATGTCGGTTTCGCGCTTCCAGTGATTGCCGCCGCAATGGGGGCAGGCAAGGCCTTCAGGCACGACATCCTTGAGTTCGGCTTCGTACCAGTAGTCGCAGCCCGTGGGGTGCTTGGCAAAGCGGGCGGCGATTTCCTGCATCCATGCGGGATCATTCCAGGCTTCGCCGCAGTCTTCGCACAGCAGGGCCAAAATGGGTACGCCCCACTGCCGCTGACGCGAGATGCACCAGTCCGGGCGGAATTCAACCATATTATGGATGCGCTCGCGGCCCCAGGCGGGAATCCAGCGCACTTCTTCATCAATGGCCTTGAGGGCGCGGGCGCGCAGGTCATTCTTTTCCATGCTGATAAACCACTGGGTGGTCGCGCGGAAGATGACCGGCTCCTTGCAGCGCCAGCAATGCGGGTAGGAGTGGCGAATTTTGCCCTTTTGCAGCAAAGCGCCGACTTCTTCAAGTTTTTCGATGACCCTGGGGTTGGCTTCAAAAACATTCAGCCCGGCGAAAAATTCCACGGCGGGCAAAAAGCGCCCGGCGTCATCCATAGGCGAATAAATTTCCAGCCCGTACTTGAGGCCCACATCGTAGTCTTCACGACCGTGGCCCGGCGCGGTGTGCACGCAGCCCGTACCGGCATCCAGAGTCACATGCAGGCCCAGCACCAGGGGCGACTGCCTGTCATAGAACGGATGGCGCGCCTTGAGCCCCTCGAGGCGTTCTCCGGTGGCGCGATCCAGAATGATGTACTCGCTCCAGCCGAACGTCTCTGCGCAGGAGGCCACCAGATCTTCCGCAAGAATGTACTGGCTGCCCTGTGCCTCAACCAGTGCATAGGTAAATTCAGGGTGCAGGCACACGGCCATATTGTCCGGCAGGGTCCAGGGCGTTGTTGTCCAGATGACCACATGCGCGCGCGCCGGATCAGCGGCTGCAAAAACCTTTTTCAGGTTTTCATCGGGCAGGGCGAAGCGCACGTAGACAGAAGGCGAGGTGTGGTCGTTATACTCCACTTCCGCCTCGGCCAGCGCCGTGTGGCAGGAGCAGCACCAGTAAATGGGCTTCTTGGCGCGCGCCACGCCCCCGGCGGCCACAAACTTTGCAAGTTCACCGGCAGTGACGGATTCATATGCCGGATCCATGCTCACATAGGGGTGATCCCAATCGCCCAGCACACCCAGACGCTTGAATTCCTTGCGCTGTATATCAAGCCATTTATTGGCATACTCACGGCAGAGCTTGCGCACCACATGGGCGGGCAGGCTTTTCTTCTTTTCCTTGAGGTCCTGCTCCACCTTGTGCTCGATAGGCAGTCCATGGCAGTCCCAGCCGGGAACATAGCGTGAGGCATAGCCTGCCATATTGCGCGATTTGACGATAATATCCTTGAGAATCTTGTTCAGCGCGTGTCCCATGTGCAGATGCCCGTTGGCATAGGGCGGGCCATCGTGCAGGATGTAGGTTCCCTTGCTGCCCGATGCCTCAACCATGACGGCACAGGCATTGGCGGCGTCCCACTTCTTGATGGCTTCCGGCTCACGCTGGGCCAGATTTGCCTTCATCGGAAAAGCGGTTTGAGGAAGGTTCAGCGTTTTTTTATAATCACTCATGGAGGCTCCCGGCACTGAATGTCGCAAGATATAGTATGTTCTTCAAAAGCTGGCCGCAAAATAAAAACTTTGCGCAAGGGCAAGCAAGCCGGCCCTTTTCGCAAAGGGAGCATGCTCTCGTGCCACTCGACCGGAACAGGTCGGGTCATGCAATTCTTTGGGCAAAAGCTTATTTGGAGTCAGCCCTGGTGGAAAAATCACTGTAGTTTGGGCAAATAGCCGTGCAAAGTCAAGGTTTGGCCCTTCGCGCGGTCACGGCCCGGCCGTTGGCATAAAGCCTGAAAAAATCCCTGTGCTTGCGGCCTTGAGGCAGCGGCGGCTTGCCTAGCGCAGCCGGGGCTGATAAGGTGTGTCTTCTTCAGTTTGCGGCGACTTCCGGCGGCTTCGGGGCTTGCCGAAGCCGCAATGGTGTTTATATGCCCGACAAGAGGTGACTATGTGTCTTGCCATTCCTGCCCGCATTGAAGAACTGTTCGGCGAAGGCATGGCCCGCGTGCGCGTGGGTGAAAGCCAGACCTTTTTGAACGCTTCGGTGATGCTTTTGCCCAAGGAACCCCAGATCGGGGACTACGTTATCGTGCATGCCGGTTTTGCCCTGCACACCCTTACCCCCAAGGAAGCCGAAGAAAGCCTGTCCGCCCTGCGCGAACTGGCGCAGGCCCTGGAAGACCCACCGCGGTTCTGACCCCTGCGCATGGGCTGAACATGATTGTTTCGCTATAAAATCCCGCAGACACCTGCGGGATTTTTGCATTTGCGCGGTACAGCGGACGCAAGAACCTGAAGCAGGTATTTGTGGGCGGTCAAGCAAAGCCAGGCCCGCCACAGGCATTACGCCGAATGGCCTGATGCCTGTGACCTGATGCCTGTGCCCTGATGGCGGATGCGAGATGCGAGATACTCTCCGCGCACGGGCAGCAATAACTTGTCGATGGCATTGCGCGGCGCGGAGGGAGATCACCGAGCAAAGCGAGGAAGCTCCCGCAGCAGGAGACGCGCAGCCCTCGTAACTGATGGTCATTGAAAACTTCTGGGGTGCTCCGGGGGGAGTGCAGAGGGGGCCTCGGAGGGGCAAAGCCCCTAACAGGCCCCCTTTGCCGCCCGCCGCGCAGGCGGCCCAAACCAGACAATGCCGAGATTTCAAATGGTAAAGCCCTTCGGCCAGGCCTCTCCTTGCCGCACCACCGCCACTTTTACAGCAGGCAGCCGTGCGCCGCGCAGGCAGCCGCCCGCCCACATGCGCACTCCTGTGCGTGCGATGTACGGCTCATGCGACGTGCGGGCACGGTCTGAACGGATGTTTGAGCAACGGATGCGCGCGGCAGATTCATTTTTTGCTGTAAGGATTGCTCTGGCGCGCAGGGCTTCTGCAAAGGACAAATCTACTGCCTTTTTGCAGCGCAAGGCACAGAACAGCAAAAAGCCCTTCGCGCTTGAGCAGCGAAGGGCTTTAAAAGATGTTGGCAGCGGCCTACTTTCCCACATGACGTTATGCAGTATCATCGGCGATGGAGAGCT
>NZ_JBAIYW010000583.1:0-5355 GCF_036763055.1 Desulfovibrio sp. 1214_IL3152
CCATGCGGGCCAGCGCATCTGCCAGTTGCCCGATTTCGTCCGCGCGCTTCAGGCTGAAGTCCTGATCCAGGTCGCCGTCAGCCACTTGTGTGGCCTTGCCCGCGATAGCCACAAGCGGATTGGCTATACCCCGCTTGGTGGCAAGGCCGTAGAGCGCGCCGAACACAAGAGCCAGTCCCAGCAGCACAAGGCTGTACAGGCGGCCGTGCTCGTAGACAGTTGTGGTTTCAGCCGCACGCCGTTCAGCTTCGCCCATCATGGCCGCGCCAAGGTCGCCCATCATGCTTTCAACATTGTTGACCTGCTCACGCATTCTGACGAGATCAGCAAGCAGGTGTTCTTCGGAAGCCGTATCTGCCTTTTTTATAAGATCCTTATAGCCTGAATCCATTACGGCAAACGCCTGTTGCAGTTTTTGCAGCAGAAGCCTGTTGTTTGCATCGGTGATGAGAGGTTCAGCCTTTTTCAGGGCCTCGGCAGTCTGGTCGGCGTAGCGGTTATAATTCTGCACATATCCCGGGCGGACGTCCGGGGGGAAAATAATGACGTTGTAAAGCTCCCTCACGGCCGCAAGCATGTCGATATTGGCCGCATTGGCGTACTCAAGGCCCTGCAGGTCAATGAAATACATGTTGTCTGCCTCATCGCTTACCAGGTTGAGCTGCCGGATGCCCCAGAACGCGATGCCTGCCATGCAAAGCAGCAGAAGAGCAATCAGGGCGGTAATTTTGGTGCCCACTTTTAGATTGGAAAAAAAGTTCATCACATCCTCCTTGCAGAAAGTGCTGGCAAAAATTGGCTACTGCCGGTATCCACACGATTTTTGTGAAGTTTAGCAAATCACAGTCTGGCCGTGGATTGCGGGGGCGCGGCCTGTGCGGCATGGCTTGTCATCTTTGTGCAATATCTGATGCTCTCATGCGGCTTTTGCGAACACGACTGTTGTTTGTATACCTCGTGCGATTGCCTCTGAAACAGAAGCAATTTTGAATTTTATAATAACATATCACAGTGAACTAGTTAGAACAAGACTGTTAGGATATTATGGTGAGAGGTCGCGATATGTTGAGAAGCAGTCTTAAAAAGATAATAAATGAAAAGAAGGTGACGCACAGAGATATTGACGCGCGAACTGGTTTGTCAAGTCACACTATAACACGGGCAAGAAACCATCTTATTATCGGTTACCGGATGTCAACACTTCTGAACATCGCCCAGGCGCTGGGTGTAAAAGTCAAAGACTTGTTTTCAGAATAGCCTGTTCCGGCGAAAATAACATTTTGCCTGATTTCAGTTTTAGTTTATTTTTGGGTATCCTTTTAAAATTAAATAAATTTTATGTGTTCTTTGTATAATATTTTCTTTATGTCCTGCCTTTTTTTCATGTTATTTTAGTTAACTACGGAGAAGAAATTTTCGATTGATGAAAAAATCAATATTTCTCTTGCTTTGGCCCACCGATAAACAGCCTTCGATTATGTTGCACGATGCCGCTCTTGCCTGAAAGCACCCGCAAAAAATTTGCAAGATTTGATCGCCTTTTTATGCGGGGGGGGCTGATAGCTGTCCGCAGTGGTAATATATTGCCATCTTGTGTCAAGAAAATTCCGCTATACTGATGAAATGGAAAAATATCCTTATTTAAATGAAGCTGTTGCCAATGTTTTGAAAGAAAGGCGCGAAGCTCTTGCCATGAGTAAGCGCAAGTTGTCCGAGCTTGCGATGATAGAGCGGGCTTATATTACCGGGTTGGAGAATGGTAAATGGAATGTGACATTAAACGTTTTATTTTTTTTGAGCGAGGCGCTTGAGGTTGAGCCTGAGAGGTTTGTCGGGCTGGTCCGGAATGAAATTGAAAATTTGAAAAAACGAAAGGGATTGTAACCATGTTATGGTTACAATCCCTTTCGTGGAACAGAGCCTTATACAAAAGGCGGCCAGTTTTTTTGCTGTGCTGCTTTATGCGGTGTCCGGCCTATTCCGCAGCCACGCTGCCCACGGCCTGAAGCCGGATGTCCGGGGGGATTTCGGCTTGCGAAATGACCGGCACCGAGGGCAGAAAGCGCGTGACAAGCTGGGCCAGGTGCGGGCGTATGACGGGGTTTACCAGCAGCACGGGCTGGCCGTCGGTGTTGACGGCGTTTTCCACGGCGGAGCTGATGTTCTGCACCAGCCGCTGGGCCGAGGCCGGATTGAGCGAAAGAAAGGTCGCTCCCGTATCTGCCTGGCGCACGCCTTCCTGCACCATGCGTTCGGCATTGGGGGCAAGGGTGAGCACGGGCAGCGTTCCCTGGCTGTCCAGATAGGGGCGCACGATGGACCGCGCCAGCTTTTCACGAACGTATTCCGTCAGCATATCGGGGTTTTTTACGCCTGCGCCAAAGTCGCCCAGGGTTTCCACAATGGTGAGCATGTCGCGTATGCTCACGTTTTCGCGCACCAGCAGTTGCAGCACCTTTTGCACGGTGCCAAGGGGCAGCACGCCAGGCACAAGGTCTTCCACGGCCTTGGGCGAATGCTTCGCCACGGTGTCCAGCAGGCCCTGAACCGCCTGACGGTCAAGGAAGTCGGCCAGATGGCGCTTGAACACTTCCGTCAGGTGGGTGGCAATGACTGTTGCCGGGTCAACCACCGTATAGCCCGCCAGCATGGCTTCTTCGCGCTGGCTGTCGGGTATCCAGAGCGCGGGCAGGTTAAAGGCCGGTTCGCGTGTCTCAATGCCGTGAATCTTGGTGGTCACGTTGCCGGGATCCATTGCAAGAAAATGGTCGACAAGAATTTCCGCCGAGGCCACCTGATTGCCCTTGATCAGCAGGGAATACTGGCCGGGCTTGAGCTGCAGGTTGTCACGCAGGTGCAGCGAGGGAATGACCACGCCCATATCCAGCGCAAACTGCCGCCGTATGGAGCGTATGCGCGCCAGCAGGTTGCCGCTTTGCTCTTCATCCACCAGAGGAATGAGGCCGTAGCCCACTTCCAGTTCAAGCGTATCCAGGGGCAGAAGGGCCTGCACCTCTTCTGGGGTGTCGGCTGTGCCGGACCCGGATTTGGCCTTGTTTTCCTTTTTTTCTCTGGCTTCGTCGTCGGCTTCATTCTTTTCCGTAAGGCGCGCCACCGTGAAAATAAGGGCGGAAATGACCAGAAAAGGAATGGTGGGCAGACCGGGAACAATGGCGAAGAGCAGCAGCACGGCCGAAACCATCTTGAGCGCGCGGCTGTTGAAGGTAAGCTGGGCCAGAAATTCTTCGCCCATCTTGGCTTCGGAGGCCGCGCGTGAAACCAGCAGACCCGTGCCTGTGGACACGATGATGGACGGGATGGTCGACACAAGACCGTCGCCGATGGTCAGCAGCGAGTAGGTCATGAGGGCCGTGTTCCAGTCCATGTCTTTCTGCACCATGCCGATGATGATGCCGCCCACGATATTGACAAGGGTGATGAACATGCCCGCGTTGACGTCGCCCGAAACAAATTTGCACGCACCGTCCATGGCGCCGTAAAAGTCCGCTTCCTTGCGCATGCCCTTGCGGCGTGCGGTGGCTTCTTCCTCGTCAATAAGTCCGGCGTTGAGGTCGGCCTCAATAGCCATCTGCTTGCCGGGCATGGCGTCCAGGGTAAAGCGGGCCGCCACTTCGGCGATGCGCGTGGTGCCTGCGGTGATGACCACCTTGTTGAGAATGAACAGGATCATGAATATGACCGCACCCACCACATAGCTGCCGCCCACGACAAATTCGCCGAAAGCGCGGATGACCGAGCCTGCGGCGTCAACGCCCATGTCGCCGTTGAGCAGGATAAGCCGGGTGGCGGCCACGTTGAGCGAAAGCCGCAGCAGGGTGGTCACCAGCAGCAGTGACGGAAAAATGGTGAATTCCAGCGGCGAGCTCATGAACATGGTGGTAATGAGCACCAGCAGGGATATGGAAATGCTCACGCAGAGCATGATGTCGAGAAAAAACGTGGGCAGCGGAACCAGCATGACCAGAAGGATGATGACCACGCCGGCGGCAAGCATGATTTCCCCGTTACGGGAAAACCTGCTGTAGTCGAGCTTGGGAAGGCTTGCTGAAGCCATTTTTCTGACACCTCGCTTCTGCGTCCTGTTTGGGAGCGCACGCTGGAAAAACTAAGAATTATGCACCTTTGGCTTGAGCTTCCAGATGGCGGCCAGCACTGTGGCAACAGCCTTGTAAAGCTCTTCGGGGATCATGTCGCCCACCTCGGCAGACTTATACAAAGCCCGTGCCAGAGGCACATTTTCGCGGATGGGAACATTGTGCTCCCGTGCCGCCTGCTTGATTTTTTCGGCAAGATGGTCCGCGCCCTTGGCCAGCACCACAGGGGCCGGGGCCTCTGTGGCGTTGTAGCGCAGGGCTACGGCAATGTGCGTGGGGTTGGTGATCACCACGTCGGCCTTGGGCACGTCCTGAAGCATGCGCTTGCTCATGGCCTCCATCATCTTCTTGCGCTGCTGGCTTTTGACCACGGGGTCGCCGTCGGCCTGCTTGTGTTCGTCCTTGACCTCATCCTTGGTCATTTTCATGTTTTCCTTGTAGGCATAGCGTGACTGCCACACGTCAAAGGCCGCGATGATGAGGATGGGGATAAGGGCGTAGCTGACCAGCTTGAACGCCATTTGCAGCATGTACACGGCGACCCCTTCGGTGGTGGCATAGTACATGGGCAAGAAATTTTGATATTCCTTATAGATAATCCATGCGGGTATGATGGACAGGATAAGGGAAAACATCAGGCTCTTGATGGTGCGCAGGATGGTCTGGGGCGAAAAAAGCATCTGCTTGATGCCCTTGAAAATATTGAAACGCTGCAGCTTGGGCTTGAAAACCTTGGTAGTCCACAGTTTGCCCACCTGCAGGCGCTGGGCCAGCATGCTGAGCACAGCCAGGGTAAGCAGAATGGGCATGATGATCTTGCAGACCTCAAACATGAGGTCCAGCGTGAGGCTGTATACATTTTCCGGGTTGGGGTCGAATTCCCACGCATGGCTCAAAAAGTGGCGGAACAGCTTTTTGATTTCTTCGCTCATTGGGCCTATCCAAGCATAAAGAATGGACATGCCGCCGAGCAGGCTCACAGCCTTGCCCAGTTCCTGGGATTTGGGAACGTTGCCCTCGCCACGCTGCTTATTGATGCGTTTCGGGGTTGCTTCTTCTGTTTTACTGGGGTCTTTCTGTTTGCCGAACATGCCGTTTCCGCCGTCGTTTTATTGGCGCATCGCTGAAAGAGCTGCGAGCGCTTATCAGGATAGCAAGAAGCGTACCCGGGACAGCGGTGCGGCACCGCGCCTGCCGCTGCGCGCCGTTTCCGGCAGGGAAAAAAGCGGATCAGCCGGGC
>NZ_JBAIYW010000442.1:0-5346 GCF_036763055.1 Desulfovibrio sp. 1214_IL3152
CGCACCCTGCGCCAGAAGGCGTGGAACGTGCTGCGCATGGCAAACATGGCAACCGTGGCTGATCTGCTGCGCACTGTATGCGATGGCTCCGAGCGCGGCGCAGAGGACAATCTTAAGAACTACTGCCGCGCACTCTGGCGCGCGGGCATGCTTGGCAAGACGGCCCGCACGGGAGCGTATTTTCTGCGGCCAGACGCCAATACCGGCCCCAAGGCCCCCTCGTATAACCGTGTGGAAAAGACCGTCACAGACCGTAACACGGGCAAAACCGTGTATATCGGGGGCAGTCATGTCTGATTGCTCTCCCGCAGAATGGCGGACGCTGCTTGAGCAGGCTGTTGCCGTCACAAACGTGACTGATGTTGCCCGCCGCCTGGGCGTGGCCCGCAGCAGCTTGAGTCTGCTACTTAACGGCAAATATCCGGGCAGCACGGGCAACATGGCCGCGCGCATCATGGCGACCTTGGCCGTCTGCCCGGTATACGGCGACACTCGCAGTGCTGATATCTGCGCTGCCCGTCGCGCCGCACCTATCCCCACTTCAAACCCCTTCGCGCTCCGCCAGTGGCGGGAGTGCCAACAATGCAACCTGTATACAGGAGAATAACATGGCACGCCTCAAACCTACTCCTATTGTTATTGCCGACAAACGCGAGGCCACAGTGGCTGTGGCCGAAATAGCCGCCCTTGATCGCCAGATGGCGGCCATAGAATGCGACATGCAGGCGGAAATAGACGCAGCCAAAGCCCGTGCGCGCCAACGCGCGAACAGTATTGCCGCTCGCCGCGCAGAGCTTGCAAATGGCGTGGCCGTATGGGCAAAGCTGTATAAAGCAGAGCTGTTTCGCTCGGCTAAAACCCTTGACTTGGGACATGGCAAAATAGGCTTCCGTGCATCCACGGCCATCACCCAAGAACGCGGAGTGACTGTGGAAATGTCCTTAGCCCGCTGCCATGAGCTTGGGCTGACTGACGGCATTCGTCTGAAAGAAGAGTTGAATAAAGAACGTATGCTGGCTTGGCCTGACGAGCGTTTGTCTTTGGTGGGGTGCAAGCGCCAACAGAGAGACACCTTTTTTATTGACATCCCCCAGGAATCCATTCCGACGGATGATGAAACTGTCGCGCAGGCAGTCTAATAGCGAAACCGCCCTGCGGGGCGGTCGTCGGGGCGTGGCGGCTCCGGCCTGATGAGCAGCCAATAGATAAGCGCATGAAAAGGAGACAGTGTTATGGCGAAAAATTCTCTTTCGGCCTTGAACGATCACCTTTTCGCCCAGCTAGAGCGGTTGAGCGATGAGGAATTGACCGGAGAAAAACTGGCAGAAGAAATCACCCGCGCTACTGCTGTTACAACTGTTGCTCGGGAAATTATATCTGGCGGAAACTTAGTTCTTAAAGCAAAAATTGCTGCTGATAATTCAATTTCTGGCACTATCATTGTCCCTAAGATGTTAGAGGGGTAAAATGCTATGAGGAAAAATGGTTATACATCAGAGCAAATTGATTTTCTTGCAACGCATATTAAAAATATGAGTTATTTAGATCTAACAGAAGCCTTCAATGCTCATTTTGGAACTAGTAAATCAAAAGATGCTTTAAAGAGAGCTTGTTATTTCTATAATATGCGTAGTGGCTTTAGGTCGAAGCCTGTGAGGGGTTTAAGGCATAAGTCTGGAGGTGGGAATCATTATACACCGGAACAAATCACTTTTCTTGCGGTGAATGTAGAGGGGATAAGTTATCGCGTTTTGGCAGAAATATTCAATGCTCATTTTGGAACCAATAAAACAGCGAGGTCAATCAGAGATGCGTGCATAAAGCGAGGAATACGTAACGGAAGGAATGGTAATTTTCAAAAAGGGAACATCCCAAAGAATCGTTTTTCAGTCGGCAACACTCCGCCCAATAAACATCCTGTTGGTTTTCAGCGAGTTGAGGGAGGTTTTGTTTTTGTCAAAGTTGCAGAACCGGACATCTGGCGAAAAAAGCATCTTGCTGTATGGGAAAAACAAAACGGACCATTACCAAATGGTGCCATAGTTATATTTGCCGATGGAAATAAAAGAAATTTCCGTCCAGAAAACTTGATACAAATCACGAGAGCTCAATTTTCCTTTTTAAACGCGCATAAGCTTCTTTTTAAGGATGAGGATAGAACGCGTACTGCCGTTCTGCTTTCGCAAGTCGCAACCCGCGTCATTCAATTAAAGAAAGCGAAAAACTTAGAGTAAAGCGAAACCGCCCTGCGGGGCGGTCGTCGGGGCGTGGCGGCTCCGGCCTGATGAGCAGCCAAGGGATAACGCTATGAGAAAAATATGTGCGTATTGCTGGGCCTCTGGTCTTATTGAGTTTGGTTCGCGTTGCCCGTCCGGCGCGCTGCCCCTCATAACCGGGCCTGAAACTGCGGTGAAAAACGCTGTCAATGTCCTTTCTACCCATACCTATGACGGCAAGAGCTTTCTTATCCCCAAGGGGCGTGGCTGGATTAACGGTAATATGGATTCGGCGCTTGAAGATGTGCGCCGCTTTGCTGACGGCCTTAAAGCCCGCGTAATGAGGCAGGAGGACTAAGGCCATGCCCAAGAATCTGCAACGTTTCACCTTGCGCAAAACCGCCGCCAACGCTTGGTACATCCGCGATAACAGCGATGAATCCATCGTGTGCATGGTGCATCGTGGCCGCCGCGACCCGGAGAAAACGCAAGCAATGATCAAGGTCATGCTGCGGGCGCTTAACGATGCTTGCCAGCAGACGCCCAGGGGGATGGAACGTGGACAAGCGTAAATTTCCACATTCATTTAGTGTCAGAATTGACACGCGGCGTACACGGTTTGAGCTGTCGCCCGCCGTGATCTTCGGCGGGCCGGACGGCGCTTACCGGATACGTGTTAACCGTTGCTGGCTTGATGCCTCTGACGGATCGCACCGCTATTTTTTCCGTGAAGCCTTGGCGGGGCTTATTGCCGAGGTTGCCCTTGAGGGCTTTGCAGCAACACCCGAAGCCCCGGACATGCCGTACCCCTGCCGCGTATCTGTATGCCGGTGGGTTGACGGTTTGCCCCGGTACATCGGTACCTGGACGAATTCCGCGCCGATTCTCGACGCATCCGGGCGCTGGATGGTCAATGTCAGCGTGGACGGTACGCGGCTGTTTGTTCCCGTGGAAGACGTGACCGTCCACCCCATAAGGAGAACAAAACCATGAGGACGCAAGACAGCCGTGCCGCAGCGTACCGCAAAGGCTTGATTGCCAGTGTGCATATTGCCGCTGGTGACATGGGCCTTGACGAGGACACATACCGCAACCTGCTTTCATCTGTCACAGGGCGTAATAGCGCAGGCAAGTGCAGCGTGCCGCAGCTCAAGGCCGTGCTGGCAGAAATGCGCAACAAGGGCTGGCAGCCGCGCCCCAGGGCGGGACAATCTACGGCGATACCCGCAGCCCTGCGCCCGCTGCACTCAAAGATTGCCGCTCTGTGTAAAAGCCTTGAGCGCCCCCTGTCCTACGCGGAAGAAATCATAAAACGGCAAACAAAAAATAGCGCCACGCTTGGCACTGCTGACCGCCCGCAACTCACAGCTTGCGTAGCGGCGCTGGTGCGCCAGCAGGGCCGGGAGGGGGAATAATTATGGCTAACACTGACACGATCACGCCGGAAGAGCGGCGTATGTTTGCGGAAGACGCTAAATATGTACTGGCCAGAAGCATGGATATTGAGTTCAAGGCTGCAGCAGAAGCTATCTTGCGCCTCCTAACCGCCCTGGAAGCCGCCGAGGCCCGCGCCGATGAGCTTGAAGGCTCTTTGTCCCGCGCAATTAGCAAACAGTCAGAAATGTCTGACGGCCTTGAAAAGGTAGCTGCGGCTAATCATGCACTTACTGAAAAAGCGCAGAAGGCCAAGGACGAGGGCGGGAAGCTCCGTGAGCAGGTCAGCGCACTACTTGAGCTTAATGAGGCAAACATGGAATTCGTGGTGGCTTGCATCGAAGAAGAAGCGGCAATTGCTGATCATGACGATTCGCATGCCGGGCGAACACCTGACACGAAACTGCGGCTTGAGCGCGTTCAAGCTAGTCTTGTGCTTGCTTACGACAACGTGAATAACGCCCGTGAAAAATGTGAAACGCTGGGATTGAACGTGACGCCTTGGCGGCAGGGGCCGCGTCATGCCTAAAACAATCTACATATCCGGCCCCATGTCAGGCTTGCCTGAATGTAACTATCCTGCCTTTCACGCTGCCGCCGCCGAACTCCGGGCGCTGGGCTATCACGTAGAAAACCCGGCTGAAAATCCAGAGCCGCCATGCAAAAGCTGGGAGGGCTATATGCGCCTTGCCCTTGCCCAGCTTGTGAGGTGCGATCTCAATGTACGGCTGCCGGGCTGGCAAAAATCCAGAGGCGCGGTTGTTGAAAGTTCAATCTCTCGCATGCTTAACATTGCCGTTTGCGATTATGAACGTTTTGTTGAGCATGGGGAAATGGAGGCTATCTAATGCCCACCGCAGCAGAATACTTTGACGCCATGCGGGCTATGCAGGCTGCATGCACCACCAGTCTTAAAACGCTGGACTTTGCCTTGCTGCCGCCGTCCGCGCAAGAGCTTGCCCGCGTTATCGGCCTGTCTGCCGCGCTCACGATGGTAGACTACTACGGTGGTTTGACCCTACGCATCCCGCACGGTGAAACCGAGCAGGGCCGCACGATGTTGGCAGACATTGCCAAACACATCGGGGAGCCGGCCGCCAAAGCGCTGGCGCAAAAATATGCAGCTACAGATGTGTATATTCCCAATTGTAAACCGGCAATGCAGCGGGCGCGTGATGCAGCTCTGCTCGCAGACCGCAAAAACTTGGCAATGGACGGATTGTCCGAGCGGCAAATTGTCACGTGCCTGGCCATCCGTTACCGGCTTACAGAGCGCACAATCTGGCGAACTCTCAAGCGCCCAGCCCCCCCGGTTCCTGCACTGCCCCAGCAGCAGGCAAGCTTACTGACCTGACCAACCGCTGACGTCAACCGCTGACGCGCGCCAGTCTTTCTTTGGCCCGCGCTGCCACTATTGTGGCAGTGCGGGCTTTGCCTTTTTGCGCCCCGCAAAACAACAGGAGGCAGTCATGCCTATTGAAACCGCCCGCATCCGCGCCTTTTTGGCAACGGTCGAGGGCAAACAGCAAACGCAGGGGTACATACCGTGCGACCTTGTAGGCGGGGGAACCGCCAACTACAAGGGCGGCCCCAACCCGGAGCGATACAGGCCCATGGGCGTCAGCGGCGTAACCGTTGGCACAGGTGTTGACCTCGGGCAGACCGACGCCGCAACGCTTGTCCGTATCGGCGTCAG
>NZ_JBAIYW010000571.1:0-5336 GCF_036763055.1 Desulfovibrio sp. 1214_IL3152
GCGTGCCAACAACCTCAAGGCCCTGGCCGAAAGCTTCCGCCCCCTGCTGGTCACTGCGGCAGAACTTGAATTTGCTGAAAAAGACGCCGCCAAACATCTGACGGAAGCGGGCAAGGCCCATCTGACGGCCCTGGCCGCCGTATTCGCGGCCTGCGAACCCTTTGCGGCCGAAAGCCTTGAGGCTGCCCTCAACGCCTACGTGGCTGACAACGGCCTCAAATTCAAAGAGGTGGCCCCGCCCCTGCGCACTGCCCTTATGGGCTTTATGGGCGGCTCGCACCTGAACGAAATCATGGCTTTTCTCGGCAGGGACGAAACCCTGGCCCGTCTGAAAAAAGCGGCGGGGTAAGGCTCGCAAAAGCGCGAAGGTGACGCCTCTGAGCTGTCAGAACAGCAGTCCTTCCCCTGATTTTCATATGATACTGGAAACAGATCGAAAATTGACAGGAGAACGATGATGGACGCTTCTGTGAGTATTCTTTATATTACGTATAATAGACTGGCGTATACGAAAGTAACGCTTCCGGCCCTCGTTGAAAATGCAGGGGCGAATTTTGAACTGACCATTGTCGATAATGGGTCCACAGATGGCACGGTAGATTACCTGCGCGAATTTGCAAGGCGTCATCGTAAGCAGATTAAGCATGTTTTTTTTCTTGAAAAAAATATGGGTATTTCTACTCCAACCAACGCTTTTTGGCGTACTTCAAATGCCGAATTTTTGGGTAAGGTTGATAATGATACCCTAGTGCCACGCAATTGGCTCAAGCGACTTTTAGAAGCCCATCAACGTGTGCCGGATCTCGGGGTTATTGGCGGTTTTCATTTTAACCTAGGGTATGTGGATGTTCCAGCTCTGGAAAAACGGGTCGTTTCTGTGGACGGAGTCCAATTGATCCCCGATGCGTATATTGGAGGGTGTTGCTATCTTTTTCGACGGAGCCTGCAGCGTTTAATTGGGGATCTCGCTATCAGTCCCCAAAAAACTCTTGGGTGGACAGGTTACCAAAAAGAAATTTTCCGACGAGGTTACATAAATGGCTATCTCTACCCGCTGCTGCAAGTAGAGCATTTTGACGATCCGCTTGATCCGCACAACTGTTCTTTGGGGATTCACAGGGATGCGTCGCTGCACTCTTTTGGCGATAAAGGGATAGCTTTGGATCGCAGAGAAATTCTTGCTTGGTATGTACGCGATGCGGCTCGTGTCGTTTCAGGGATTTCGTTGAAGGAAATTCTCTAATAACCTTACTGGTTGATTAGCAGCCCGAAAAAATTAAACAGGGTGAATGTGCTATGAGCCAAAAGTGCCAAAAAGGTTTTGCTGTTTCAATTATTGGGAAAGCAAGAACCTTTGACGATATTGCAATTCCATTACACCTCGCGCTACGCAGGCTTGGGCATAGCACCTCGCTTATTCGGAACAGCCTTGATCCAGAAAAAATAAATATTGTTTTTGGTCTTTTTAATCTCTCCGAAGATGAAATATCATCCTTACCAGAAAATATTATTATTTATAATCTGGAACAACTGATTGAAGGCAGCAAAGGACTCTATCCTGCCTATATAAAAGCCTGTTCACGTTTTGAAGTTTGGGATTATAGCAGAGAAAATATTAAGCGGTTTGAAGCAAAGTTCGGCATCACAGGCGTGCGGCATGTTCCGTTTGGGTATTGCCCAGAAATGACCCGTATCGATCCATGCTATCCTAAAGATATTGATGTGTTGTTGTATGGGGCGATGAATGAGCGTCGCGTATCGCTCATTAAGAAGTTACGCGCTGCTGGTGTGAATGCTTTAGGTTTTGATGGAGTTTTCGGGCTGCACAGAGATATTTTAATAGCTCGTTCAAAGATAGTCTTAAATGTCCATTACTACATCCCTGGAATTCAGGAGATTATACGCTTGGGATATTTATGGGCAAACAGAAAATGTGTCGTATGCGAATGCAATGTAGACACAGAGGTGCATGAGGGGTTTGAAAGTGCCTGCATCTACGCGCCGTACGAACAGCTAGAGGAAAAGGTTATAGATCTTCTCCAGCGACCAAGAGCAATTATGGCTATGGAAAAGGCAGCTTTTTTGCAGTTTGGTCGTAATGCCTATGAAGAGATACTCAGAACCGTCGTGGGCACGGGGGAGGCCCAGCCCAAGGTGTTTGCCCCCATGCCGACTTTTCTTAATGTCGGTTCTGGGAAGGATTTTTTGACTCAAGCTATTAATGTGGATATTTCCGCACGTTGGAACCCGGATATTGTTTTGGATATATCGCGGCCGTTGGATTCAGAGATTACTTATGAAACTAGTCGGTTTGGGGCAGTGCAAATCAAGCCGGGGATGTTTAGAAATATCCGGTTGTTTGATGTTCTCGAGCACGTAGAAGACGTGTTGACTACCATGAGCAATTTGTTGGCGCTACTCGGAGATGGCGGTGTTCTGCACATTTGTGTCCCTTACGAGCTTGGACTTGGCGCCTGGCAGGACCCGACCCATCGACACGCCTTCAATGAAAACAGTTGGCTCTATTATACAGAATGGCATTGGTATTCAGGGTGGCGTGAAGCTCGTTTTGATCTTGAAGGCTGCCAGTACAAGCTGTCTTCAGTGGGAAAAGACATGCGCAAGGCCGGCATCGCAATGGATGTTGTTTTGCGCACGCCCCGAGCGGTGGACGCTATGGAAGTTCAACTGCGAAAAAGAGCCACAACGTTTGATGAAAAGACCATGTTTGACCGACAATCCCGCGCTTGCTACTCCAAGGCTCAGCCCCAGTGGGCAACGCAAGATTTCGGTGAAACTGAGTTGTGATCGAAGATGAAATGATTTTGTTTTTTATGGTTTTTCAGGCGATATCTTTTTATATTTTTAACAATAAAGTTACCCTAAATGGGCATATTATGCCAGATAAAAAAGAGAATTTTCTTCCCTCAAGTGTTTGGCCTGATCAAGACAGCGCCCATGCAGCTGTGATTGATCTTATAGACGCGTGCAATTTAAGGTGCCCTGAATGTGTTCGTGGTTCTCGAACTATGAAAAATTCTTCAGGTAAAATGGATTTAGAGTTATTTAAAAGAATATGCAGTAAGCTTATTAAAGAAGGCATAGATAAGGTCTATTTGTATAATTGGACAGAGCCTTTTCTAAATAGGGATATCGCATCATTCATTCGGGTTGCAAAGTTCTTTGGTTTAAAAACAGTGATTTCGTCTAATTTTTCTGTATGTAATGCTCCTATCCAAGAAGCTTTTGGGGCGGGCCTCGATGAGTTGATTGTCTCTGTTAGTGGGTTTTCAAATAAGATCCAACAAATATACCATAGAGGATCCAATGTTGAAGTTGTTAAAAATAATTTGCGGCTGGTAGGATCAAATAAAGAATTTGTAAGTAAAACAAAAATAAAATACTTGTTATTTGATTATAATCAGAATGAATCATTTCTGATGTGTCAATTTGCTAAAATGCTAGGTATGCATTTTTTTGTTACAAAAGCATGTGGTGATCCATTAAAATGTAAAAATGTAGCGAAAACGTCTGTAACGTTTAAAGAGAAGAGGTCTGTTATAATTGATGATGTTGAAAATGTTGAATATATAAGGTATGTTGCTGAAAGGTTCTCCGCAAAAGATGGACATATGTGCCTAGTTGGAATCAGCCCGACTATAGATTTTATGGGAAATGTATATTTGTGCTGTGATCGTCCAAACTTAAAAGTGTTTCATTTGGGAAAATATCTTGAGATGTCAGTTGAAGAGATGCTTTTGAAAAAATATTTACACCCTGAATGCAAAAACTGTACATCTACAAAGTTCTGTAAGCTATCTGTGCCGCAAGAGGCGGCGATGATGAACGCTCTTTTTAAGCCCGGTGTGTAATATTTGAAAAAAGTGTCGCAAGGTTAATTAAAGACAAAAACCTGCGCTGGCGTCTGCTCCCACAGTTGCAGGACAGGTTTTTTGTAAGTGCTACTGATACAGCGCGCTCATGGAGCGCAGCAGATTGATGAACAGGCCGTCCAGCCCCAGAACGAAGGTTTCCACATGGTCGGCCATGATGACCAGCAGCAGGCCCACAAAGAAAAAGCCCACGCCGATCTTGGCCGGAAAGCCGAACTCCATAATATGAATCTGGGGTGACGTTCGGGCTACAAGGCCCAGCGCCACCTCGACCATAAACAGCGCCACCATGACCGGGGCCGCGATCTGCAGGGCCAGCACAAACATCTGCGCGGCCAGGTGCAGTATCTGCCACAGAATGTTGGATCCGATGAACAGCGCCCCCGGCGGCACTATCTTGAACGATGCCGCAAAGCCCTTGATCATGTACAGATGCCCGTCCAGGGCCAGAAAAGTCAGCAGCGACACCATCCAGAGAAAAAACGCCGTAATGCCGGTCTGGTTTCCTGTGAGCGGGTCCGCAAAGTTGATCATGGTAAAGCCCATCTGGAATCCCAGCAGTTCTCCCCCCGCCTGAATGCCCATAAACAGAAAATTGACGGCCATGCCCAGCACAAGGCCAAGCACCGCTTCGCCCAGAACCATGAGCACGAGATCAAAGGGATGCGCGGGCATGTAGCTGCCCGGCAGGGCCAGATGCGGCCACACGCCCAGTGTAAACACAAGGGTTACGGCGGCTTTGACCTGAATGGGAATGTTGTTTGTGGAAAAAACAGGCAGCATGAACATGACGATGCTTACGCGCATCATGGTCAGTATGAGGCTCAGAACCTCGGCCTGGTTATATCCGAACACGTCCATGCGTGTTGTTATGCAAGATGATTGCCAAAATTGTAAATAGCGGGCTCAGGCTGGTCAGCTTGCTGGCTGGTCCATTGCGCTACATGCGTATTGTGAGCGGCACAGGAAAAAACGGCATTTCCCTGGCCGCGAAGTTTGTTGAGAAAGCGGGCAGGATGTTGCGTCGACAGGACAAGAGTCGAGAAACTTCGTCGGTGGGCAAGCAGTCGAGATGTCTTGCCGTTGGACCAATATGCCGAAGTGCCATGCCCTGGAGCATTTTCACTTTGAAACTGCTCTGGCGGCTGCATGAGTAAGCGCGATGTATTTGTGCTGGTAAAATCCGAAGCGGGCGTGTCTTAAACTTTGAGCATGTCCATTCTCAAAATTAATCTGCTTTACTGTTCGTGCGGAGCCTTTGTGCCTGAACGCCCCGTCATGCCCTTGGGCTGCTGGTGGCGCAGCCCGTGAAAAACCCAGGCTGCCAGCAGGGCCACCAGCAACGAGGCAGTAAGCAGCACCGTGCTGTGGGCTGCCGAAAAGGCCAGCCGCGCCGCGTGGGCAATGCTTTCACCTCTGGGGCCGCCCGCCAGTTCCGCAGCG
>NZ_JBAIYW010000415.1:0-5319 GCF_036763055.1 Desulfovibrio sp. 1214_IL3152
TGAGCTGCTGACGGAACACAGACGCCCGCACGGTTCGGATGCAGCATGCCCTGCGCTGCATGAGGTTTCCTTCCGGGCTGAGTACGTACGCTGGCTTCTCGCCTACAGCGGCGCGGAACAGCTTGTTACGGCTCCGGGGCGCAAGCCGCTCAAGATTGTAGCCGATGCGGGCAACGGCTGCGCGGGTCTTGTGCTTCGCGAACTGACGAAAAACCTGCCCTTTGATTTCACCTGCCTGCATATGGAACCTGACGGCTCTTTTCCCAACGGCGTACCCAACCCGCTCTTGCCGGAACGCCGCGCCGCCACCGCCGCTGCCGTGCGCGAGGCCGGAGCGGATATGGGCATCGCCTGGGACGGAGACTTTGACCGCTGCTTTTTTTATGACGGCAACGGCAATTTCATTGAGGGCTACTACTGCATAGGTCTGCTGGCACAGGAACTGCTGCGGCGCGCTCCCGGCGGCAAGGTGGTTCATGACACGCGCGTCTACTGGAACACCCGTGAAATGGTGCTTGCCGCAGGCGGCCAGCCTGTCATGGGCAAAACCGGCCATGCCTTCATGAAGGAACGCATGCGTGCCGAAGACGCCGTATATGGCGGCGAAATGAGCGCACACCACTATTTTCGTGATTTTGCCTACTGTGACTCCGGCATGCTGCCCTGGCTGCTGGCGGCAACACTACTGCACCGCACAGGTCGCCCCCTGGCGGAACTTGTGGCCGAGCGCATGAACGCCTATCCGTGCAGCGGCGAAATCAACCGCCGCGTGCAGGACGCGCCTGCCCTTATGAAGCTTGTGAGGGAACTGTACGCCCCAGGCGCCCTCTACGAGGACAGCATGGACGGCGTAAACCTGGAATTTGCCGACTGGCGCTTCAACCTGCGCATGTCCAATACCGAACCGCTCCTGCGCCTCAATGTGGAAACCCGCGGCAACCGTGTCCTGCTGGAAGACAAGACCGCCGAACTCCTGCGCCTGCTGGAGGAACGGGGCGGCGCGGTTCCGGCGTAAACGCCGGAGCACTGTGGGGCTGTTACGGCGGAGGCTGCGGGCTGATCTGCAGATTGTCACTGGCTACACTTTTTTCTTGCTTTTTCCCAGATGAACAAACTACGAATCATCCTTAAATGTTAACATGTTGCAGTTATTTAAAAACAACGCCAGGCCAGACAGCCATCAAAGCCACCCCCAGGCATCAATCAGGCCGGCAACAAATTACTAAAACGCATAACTGCAAGTGTCCGATCAACTTGTGTCGGCACCAGCCAGGCAAACTCATGATAAATTTTTTCTGTGCATCGTGTTCTAAAATTTTTTCAGCGCGGCCTCATGCCCGAGAAATGCTCGCACTCATAAAAAATACGCTGCTCTTTTTTTTTGCTGTATATATTCTCTTCTTTTTATTCTCTTTTTTGCCTCAGGAACCACTGCGCAAACATCTCCAAGAGGCCGCCTCCGCTGGGTATTTTGACGATAACTACCCAAAGCCCGACTGGCTCCACCTCATCAGCCCCCGACTGGATATGTACACGGAATGTGTGGGGATCGGCATCGCCACCACAATGCAGCCCAGTGCAGAATCTCTGCTGTTCATGAACACCTTTGGCGAATGCAGCGGTTTGCTGCGGGCGACCACATCAGACTTTACTGGCGGCTACCCATACATGCGCTATGTGCATGGCTATCAGCTTTTTCTTAAACCCTTGTACACCTTTTTTTCTATAGAAAACGTCCGTCTGCTGACGTTCTGCATAACGTCTGCACTCTTGCTGCTTCTGCTGGGCGTACTGAAACACAGCCTGAACCTCTCGTACGCTCTGGCAATTGTTTTGACATTTTTTGTCACCCAATCAGCCAATGTTTTTTAATCGTTACCCATGCAGCACAGTTCTGGGTAGTGCTGGGCGGAGCCGTTCTGGCGGTATTGCTTCGCCACCGCCTACCACCTTTAGTCCTGTTTGGGCTGCTTGGCACCGTAGATGCCTTATGCAGTTTTTTGAATATGGGCAGTTTAAGCCTGGGCTTGCCCCTGCTCTGCTATTCTTTATCATTGTGGAGTGACGGGCGCACATCCACCGACATTATCGCCGCAATCTTTTGGGGCAGCGTGGGCTGGGCGGCAGCCTTTGTACTGCCCTGGCTGCTCAAATGGTCCTTGCTGGAGGTTTTTTATCAGCCAAGCCGAGAGCAACTCTTTGGAGTTACTCTGGAAAAATATCCCAACCGTAGCTTTGGCATGGTTTTTCTTGCTTTTTATAGAAATATCATACATTTACACTGGATTCTTGGCCTGGCTTTATACGCGTTGCTGTTCAGACGCTGGCGCAAGTTGCGCCCCACACCCCCTACCGGTTTGTGGCCTGCGCTGCTCCCGGCTCTTATTCCCATAGTTTGGATAGGGATTCTGCCGGGGCAATCGGGCATCAAGCATGCCTCTTTTATAAACCTGATATTGTGGCCCGGCATTGCGGCAACAGTACTGATGCTTCTGGCCCTGCCCAAGCCTCGGACGCAGCTGGAAATACAGCATGAGAGCAACTGCACCCTCCCCAACTATGACACTTCCGAGCGCATATAGGCACATAGCGAGGCGTTTTTCATGACTTTTAGCGCAAAAAAAATTGCCGTCATCTTTCCTGCGTATAACGAAGAGCTGACTGTAGGAAAAACCATAGAAGATTTTTATCAGGCACTGCCGCAGGCCGCCATTTGGGTAGTTAACAACCGATCCTCCGATAAAACAGAGTCTGTCGCCAAAGAAACAATGGCACGCCTGGGCTGTACCGGCGGGGTTATTAACGAACCGCGCCCCGGTAAGGGCTGTGCGGTGCGCCGTGCTTTTATGGAAATAGAAGCAGATGTATACCTGCTTGCAGATGCCGACATGACGTACCCGGCAAGCCAGGCACAGGAGCTTCTGGCGCCCGTTCTCGCCGGAGAAGCGGACATGGCGGTGGGGGACAGGCATTGCGAAGGAGACTACGCATCAGAAAACAAAAGGGCTTTTCACAATGTGGGCAACATTCTTGTTCGCAAACTTGTTAATGGCCTGTTTCAAGCACGTCTGTCTGACATCCTGAGCGGCTACCGCGCCTTCAGCCGCCGCTTTGTCAAAACCTACCCCATCCTGGTAGACGGCTTTGAAGTTGAAACGGATGTGACCTTGCACGCCCTGGACAAACGTATGACGATTTTAGAAATCCCAGTGCGGTATAAGGATCGCCCGCCGGACAGTTTTTCCAAATTGAGCACCATGCGGGACGGCATGCGGGTAATCTTTGTTATTGGGAAGATATTGCGCTATTATAAGCCATTACGCTTTTTCTTCGGCGCGGCTCTGATAGCGGCCATCAGCGGCTTACTGGCGGGCTGGCCCGTTTTGCAAGAATACTTCAATACTGGCTATGTGTCTCACGTGCCTCTGGCTATCCTTGCTTCGGGCTGCGAAATTGTGGCCCTGCTACTTGCCTCGGTAGGTTTGATTCTGGATACCATTGCCCATCAGGAAAGAGCCCGCTTTGAACGTGAACTGTTGAGCAAGACGTACAAAAAACCTTGCGGCCTGCCCCGTGAATAAAGGTAAGGGCGATTTTTTTCGCAGCAGTTTTTTTCGCTTTGTCCTAGTGGGCGGGATAGGTTTTATCATTGAAGCCATAACCCTGACCCTGATCGCACAGCATTCCTCCCTCGGCCCCATATGGGGCCGGGCCGTTTCCTTTCCGCTGGCTGTTTTGTCCACTTGGTGGCTGAACCGTAAACTCACGTTTCGTTCACAAAACCCTCCAGGGGCAGAAGGTGTCCGCTATTTCGGGGTGCAAATCCTGGGCGCGCTCACGAATACAGGCATTTTTATACTGACTGTAAAGGCCATTCCCAGTCTATGGAACATTCCCATAGTTCCTCTGGTTTTTGGCTCCACGGGAGGGCTTGTAGTCAACTTTATCCTTTCTGCAAAAGTTGTCTTTGTACCGTTGCGCTCTAAAAAATAAAACATCTTCCCCTGCAGTGTCGGAAGTAAGAAACCGCTGATTATCCTCGGGCGCATGCCAGCCAGATTACAGTTGCAATGCTTTTCTCACCAGTCGTAATTTCCAGAGCAAACAAGGCTTTGAAGGGTGGAACATGATTTTTACGTTGGACATGTGTGTTCTCCTTGTCTCGTTGAGTAGTTATCACACCTGTCCGATTTTTGGGGAGCACTTCTGTATTACAGTATCCAGAGCGATGGGGGTGTTCACAATGGGGCCAAGTCCCCTTACGTCTTCGCCTTCAACGGCGCAGGCCATGACATGTTTTTCTTATGGACGTTCATTTCCACATACAGTAATTTTTTCATAAGCTTGTCCTCCATGGTTGTGGCTCTGTGACTAGGTGTTTTTTTGTGCATAGCCCACGCTTGCATGGATGGACAGGGCCTCTGCTTAATCCGGTTCAATCATCCTATCTGCGGAGCACCCCAGCACGGGGCGGCACGGTTCCGGCGTAAGCGCCGGGCCCGGAACGCACAGTGGTCTTGTTCTATATCTTGAAATGGTGTAACTTTTGCAACGTGCGCCGCAGTGGACATGCATGCAGCAGGCAGCGTAAAATACCTATTTGAATATCAGTGAGAACATTCATGCAAAGCATTGCTCCCGTCATACTTTGCGGCGGCAGCGGGACCCGTTTGTGGCCGCTCTCGCGGGAAACATATCCCAAACAATTTGTGGATTTGGGCGAAGGACGCACCCTGTTCAAGGACACGCTCCTGCGGGCGCGCCGTACGCCGAGGGGGCTGGAGCCTGTGGTCATCTGCAATGAAGACCATCGCTTTTACGTGACCGCAGCGCTGTACGAATGTGACGTTCGCGCCACCATTCTTTTAGAACCCGCACCGCGCAATACCGCGCCGGCTATCACTCTCGCGGCCTTTGCCCTTACCTGCAACGGCGGGGATCCCCTCATGCTGGTGCTGCCGTCCGACCATGCCATCAACGATGAAGACGCCTTCTTCAAGGGGGTGGCATCTGCCGCGGCTCTGGCGGAACAAGGGCATATCGTCACCTTTGGCATCACGCCCACCAGCCCGGAAACGGGCTTCGGCTATATTGAACAGGGCGATGCCTTGGGCGATGGCTTCCGCGTGGCCCGCTTTGTGGAAAAGCCCGATGCGGTGACCGCTCAGGCCATGCTGGATCAGGGCGGCTTTTGGTGGAACAGCGGCATGTTCCTGTTGCGCGCTTCCGTATTCCTGAAAGAGCTTGAACGCTTCGCCCCAGAAATACATGCAGCCTGCCGCGCCGCCTGGGAAGGACGCACGGCGGACGGCGCGTTCT
>NZ_JBAIYW010000454.1:0-5318 GCF_036763055.1 Desulfovibrio sp. 1214_IL3152
CTCGACCAGAGCAGCCGCACGCTCCAGGCTCTCACAAGCCAGGCCATGCCCCCCAAGGCGGAAACCTACGGCCGCCGCGGCGGCATGCGCGTACAGAATCATCCCGAGGCGGCGCTTATCTCAGGGAGGCTCTAGGTCATGCTTAACGGTCTGCTCAATATCGGCAAGACAGCTCTTGGAGCTTCACAGGCGTGGATATCGGTTACCGGCAGCAATATTGCCAACGCCGATACCGAGGGCTATTCCCGCCGGTATGTAGACCAGCGTGACGCCGGAACCATCACCGCCAAACCGGGCGGCGAAAGTCTTGGCGTCAATGCCCAGCAGATCCTGCGCTTTTTTGACGCCTTTCTTGAGCGCTCCTATGTGCGCCAGTCCACCAACTCTTCCCGCTGGAAAGAGCAGGACATGGTGCTTTCTTCGGTGGAAAACCTGTTCAACGAATCCAACCGGGCGGGCATAAGCTCGTCTCTGGATAATTTTTTCAAGGGTTGGCAAGATCTTACCCAGTTGCCTGACGACAATGCCTATCGTGAAAGCCTGCTTTCGCAGGCCGACAACCTGAGCGACATGTTCAGCAGCACTGCGGCAGGGCTCAAAGCCATCCAGAACGAGATGGATGTTTCCATCAAGCAGTCTGTGGACCGCATCAATGCCCTGTCCAAAGGCATTGCCGACCTCAACAGGCAGATCACCACCAATACCGTTGACGGCGTGAGCAATCCCAACGCGCTGCTTGACCAGCGCGACCAGATGGTGCGCGAGCTGGCAAGCCTTGTGGATGTGGAGACCATCGACAACGGCAAGGGCAACTTCACCGTGCAGCTCACCACCGGCCAGCCGTTGGTGCAGGGGCAGAACGTCAATGTGCTCGAAGTGATGGGGCCGCGCGCCGAAAGTCATCTGAGCGTCGGATCGGCCTATAAGGGCGCCGTTGAATTTCAGGGTACGGACAACCACGAATACACCGTGGATATCGTTACCGGCGGCAAGGCGGGCGATGTGCCCCCGCCCAGCTTCCGCGTGTCGCTCGACGGCGGCAAGACCTGGCTGCGTGACGAAGACGGCAAGGAAATGCGCTTCGAGATCACCGACACCGACGGCGACGGCAAGGCGGACCCCGTACAGGTGAAGAATCTCAAGATTTCCTTCACCGCCACAGACAATTTCACTGCGGGCGACCAGTTCGACATCATGCCCATGAGCGGCCTGTACTGGATAGAGCCTACGCGCGGCCCGCAGAACGTGACGCCCCAGACCTTTTTTGACGGTTCGGAAAACAGGAACCGCGTTACCGGCGGCAAGCTGAGCTCATACTTCACCGTGCGTGACGACAACTGCGGCCGCTATCTCGACGAGCTTAATGCCGTGGCTTCGTCCCTTATCTGGGAGGTCAACCGCCTTCACAGTCAGGGAACCGGCACGGAAATGCTCAGCTATGCCCAGGGTTCGCAGATGGTGCAGAGCACGCAGCAGCCCCTCGGTTCGCCCCAGGCCATCCTGCCCTATGCGGACAAGCTGCAAAGCGGCAACGTGAACATCTATTTTTACGACAAGACCACCGGCGCTTTTCGCGAAACGGATACCGGCGTCAATACACTGGACTTCAGCTCCATCACTCCGCCCGGAACCGTAAACTTTGACCCGGCGCAGCACACCCTGCAGGACGTATGCAACGTCATCAACAGCAGCTTTGCCGACAAGAACGCGCCCGGCCTGAACATGCTCAAGGCGACCATTCAGGACGGCAAGTTGCTCATAGAGGCCAATCCGGCCTGTAACGTGAGTTTTGCTATGGGGGTGGACAGCACTGGGCTTATGGCCGCGCTGGGCATCAACACGTTTTTTACGGGCGACAGCGCCACCAACATGGCGGTCAGCAGCCAGTTGCACACCAATGTCAACCTGATCGCCGCCGGGGCCGTGAACGGGCAGAATCAGGCCAACAAGGGCGATAACGTCACTGCCACGGCCATCGGGGAGCTTGCCGGCAAAAAGGTGACGGTCTCCACCACCTGGAAGACCGTGAGCAACCAGAGCATCGGTGAGTATTACGCCACGCTGGTGACCACCGTGGGCGCTGACAGGCGGCTTGCCAAGACCAATTCGGAATATCACACGGCCCTGTCCACCGACCTTGAAGACCGCGTGACCTCGGTGACAGGGGTGAACCTGGATGAGGAAATGTCCAACCTCATAAAGTATCAGCACTCTTACACGGCGGCGGCAAAGCTTATCACCACTGCCGACCAGATGCTGCAAACCCTGCTGGGCCTCAAGCAGTAGAGCAATTTCTTCTTGAAATTCCTCTGGCGGACGCGGGAGCGGACGAACTGATCTGAACCGCCGGGTCAAGCCCGGATAGCAGGCGCAATATCTTCATGCCTGTCCGTGGCTGTACCAGAGCCTTGCATCAGGCGGACACGTATTTTCCGGCGGGAATATGCTCAAGGAGTTGCCATGTCCATTCGCGTAACACAAAGCTCCATGTACAATACCATGGTGGGGCAGATGCAGAAAAGCCTTTCTGCATATATGGAAAGTAACGAGCAAGGCTCAACGCAGAAAAAGATCAACCGTCCTTCCGACGATCCTGCGGGCATGTATCGTGTGCTCATGACACGGGATGATATCAGCGCAACCAAGCAGTATCAGTCCAACTGCGATACGGCCAAGGGCTGGCTTGAGCTGGCGGACAGCGTGCTTGGAACGCAACTGAGCAATACCATCATCAGCCTCAAGAGCCGCATGGAGCAGGCCGCCACAGGAACCACGGCCGATCAGCGCAAGCTCATTGCCGAGGAGGCGCGCGAAATTTTCGGTCAGATACTCAATCTGTCCAACACGCAGTTTAACGGCAAAAGCATCTTTGGCGGGCAGCGCTATGACCTCAATGCCTTTGAGCAGGGCCTGGGCCTGACCTGCTGGGACGATACGTGGAATACCGCGATCAGCGGGGGCAACTACTCCATTGAAGGCGCAAGCAACAGCTCCATGATGGTGCAGTTCACGGATACCGGCACTCTTGGCGCTAACGCGCTGACATATCGCTGGTCCAAGGACGGCGGCGAAACCTGGAAAACCGAAACCGTGGCGGCGGGCAGCCGCACGCTGGTGGCCGACGGCGTGACCATCACCATGAACCAGGACATGGCCGTCAGCGCGGCGGATATAAGCCTTGGCCCCGGCGCCAACAACGGCACGCTCGTGTATATACGCCCCACGGCCGTCTATCAGGGCGACGATAACGATCCGCCGCCGGAAATGACCGTCATGGGCGGTCCCGCCGGGCTGGAAACAAAGGCCTACGGCGCTTTCGGCAATAACGTGCTGGTGCGTATGGACACTGACGTGGATCTTGGGACCACGGGTACGGCGTTCAACTATTCCTACAGTCTGGACAACGGCGGAACCTGGGTCACGGCTTCGGGGCAGACCACGGGGGGCGGCACGGTTCGCCTGCCGGTTCCCGGCGGTTATATGGATATGGACACCACAGGCATTATCCCGGCGACAACGCAGATCAAGGCGGGTACGCAGGTGCTCATCCATCCCTCGCGCGCCAACCTGAATCTGGAGATCATGCAGGGAACCTACATCTCCGTGAACAACGTGGGCAAGGATATTTTCGGGGGCTACTATGACGGCCAGCCGTCGCTTGAGGGCGGCAAGAATCTTTTTGAAGTGGTGGGCGAATTCATCGCTTACTGCGAAAACAACAATCAGGAAGGCTGCCAGAAAAGCCTGGCCGCCATCGAACAGGCCCAGGCCCATATTCTTGCGCAGGAAGCCCGCATCGGCGGACTGGAAAACCGCGTCAGCATGGCGCAGGACGTGCTCAGCTTTCAAAAGCTGGACCAGGAAGAGCGATTGAGCTACACTGAAGACATTGACCTGACAGAGCTGCTGGCAAAGCTGACGCGGCAGCAGTTGACGTACCAGACGGTGCTTCAGTCTTCTTCAATGATTATGCAGTTGAGCCTTGCCAAGTACATCTAACAGGTAGCATCTATGCTTATACTGACGCGCCGCCCGGGTGAAAGCCTGTACCTGGGTGAAAATATACGCATAACCGTTCTGGGTATGCAGGGCAAACAGGTCAAGCTTGGCCTGGAAGTGCCGGGCGACACAACCGTTTACCGCGAGGAAGTGTATAAACGGGTTGTGGAGGAAAACCGCCGCGCCCTTGAAACCAGTAACAACGACCTTATGGTGGCTGCTGAATTATGGCACGAAACAAAGAAATAGAAATCGACACCCGCCTTGGCCGCCGGAGCGTCGATGCCGACAAGGTTGTACATTTTCCGCGCGGGCTGGCCGGTTTTGAAAATGAACGGGACTTCATACTGCTGCAGATTCGGCCCGAAGCCCCTTTGCTTATCCTGCAAAGCATGAATAATCCTGTGGTGGGCCTGCTGGTGGCCGACCCCTACAGTTTTATGGAAAAAGGCGCGTATGCGCCTGCCATGGGCGAAGCCGAAAAGCAGCTTTTGCGCATCTCGTGCCTGGATGAGGCCGCTGTTCTGGTGACGGTTGCCATCCCCGCCGGGCAACCCGGCGAGGCGGCACTCAATCTGGCCGGACCCATTGTCATCAATTCGCGCGAGCGCATCGGGCTTCAGGTTCCCCAATGCACTGACGGCCCGCAGCAGATATACATGCACAGCCTCAAGCCCGTTGATGAAAACGGACAGGCAGAAAAAAGCGAAACCGCCCCCGCGGAATAGCTGAGTTCTTGGCCCCGGCGGGCAAGAGGTTGTTTCGGTTTTTTGCAAGGCCCCTTTTTTCAGCTGCTGAAAAAAGGGGCCTTGGCTTGTTTGGGAAGGGCATTTTCCGGCTGAATGAAAACCTTGAAATGTGAAGCATTTCA
Source organism: Desulfovibrio sp. 1214_IL3152 (assembly GCF_036763055.1). Lineage (NCBI taxonomy): Bacteria > Pseudomonadati > Thermodesulfobacteriota > Desulfovibrionia > Desulfovibrionales > Desulfovibrionaceae > Desulfovibrio > Desulfovibrio sp. 1214_IL3152. Next base: position 4,871 of record NZ_JBAIYW010000454.1, read on the forward strand.
AAGTGGGTCTGCTCCGGAGCATTTGAACTTTGAAATTGCTCTGGCGAACGCGGGAGCAGTCGCCCGCCACGGATATGAGGCTACCGCTTTTTGGGGGCTGGTCCTGTTTCGGCCGGCTGGCTCTGCTTGACCGAAGGTGCAGAATGCTCCGTATCTTTTGCCGCCGCGCTGTCGCCGCCCTCAACATGTACCGTGGGCAGGGCTGCAAATGCGGGTTCATGCAGGTTCATGGCCTCAATGACAGTTCCGGTAATATCCATGCCGGGCGCAGTGTCCAGCAGGCCGTTGCGGGCCAGCACCATTTGCGCCTTGTAGCTTTCGCGCCAGCGGGCCGCTTCTGTCAGCATATGGCTTACAACCACCTGTCTGGCGGCTTCCTCTTCCAGTGCCATTTGGCGGCGCAGGGTGCGCAGCCCCTGAGCCAGCGCCTGTTCCCGCTCTGTGGGCG
>NZ_JBAIYW010000551.1:0-5312 GCF_036763055.1 Desulfovibrio sp. 1214_IL3152
TTTACTATATACACATGAATATTTTTGCAAATATCCACCCCAAAAGTGCCAAAAGTGCCAATCTGCCCAAATCAAATAAAAAAGGAGGCTCTATGCCTCCCTTACAACAAAAAATATCCAATTATTTTATTGTCTTTTTAGAATTGCGATCAAAATGCGGCAAATCATTGTACGTTCTTCATCAGAGCAGTTCGCAACCATCTTGATAATTTTATTCATAAGCTCATCTTGAGAAGCAATGTGGTCAAACAGCAATAGGTCATGCAGGTTTACCTGAAAGGCGTCTGCAAGTTTCGCTACCACAAGAATGGTCGCATTAACTTCTCTTCTTTCAACTTCTCCAAGGTATTTGCCGCTGAGCTGGCAGGCATCAGCGGCCTGATCCTGAGGCAGTCCAGATGCCTTCGGCTAATGAAATCAGCTTGGGGCTGCGCTTCACGTTCTAGCCTACACAAGGCAAAAATGAGAAAAGGGCTGACAAGTGTCAGCCCTTTTCTCATTCTAAAACTAGTCGAACATTTTTCAAATATTCAAAAAGGTAGACGTGAATTCTGCAAAGCAGGTTACTTCTTTTTCTTCTTTATCCTGTATTTTTTAATATATTCAGGAGGTATATTTTCTAGAAAATATTTTATACCTTTTTTAATATCTTTCTGTAACCTTTTAATATCAATCTCTTGTTTCAAGATAACTATTGTCTTTCTCCATGTAAGCGCATTGCCCATGTTCCCATTTAAAATCCTGCTGAATGCAGATTTTGATAGTCCACATTTTTCAGCATACACTTTTTGATCTACAACATCATTTTTGTAAAATGCAAAATACATTCTGCACCAAGACAAAAATTCAAGATCCTCAGCCAACGCCATCCTTGCTTCATCAAATGTTTGTTCTTTAATTTCAACAATAGACTTTTTCAGGTCAAGCCTGCCAGCCAGCTCTTTAAATGCCTCACTCCTGCTAATTTTCTTAAAATCTGTATAAAATTGAATTACATCACCATACCAGTTACATACATTATTATGACATTTAGCTAATTGATCAGGATAAATTTTAAACGACAATTTATTACAAAAAGGGCATTTTATATTGCCGCTTTTTTCTGTAATGCTACAATTTTCTAGTAAAAGCACATCTTTAAAATCCACAGTTTCATTCATTTAATTCTCGCTTATAATGAAGTTACAAACTCCTAACGAATCTTTCTACAATGCTTTTAGCGTTTCTTATCCATTTTTCATTAGATGAAGCCTTTACTGCAAATAAAAAATCTAAGGATGAAATGATTACATATTTTTTCTTTGGGTCTTTTTCCAACACTGCTCTTCTCAAAATTCAATCGTAATAGTCCTTATTATCTTCCTCAATTAAATATTTTTCCATTATTTTATTCTCCATATTTTGGTTTTCCATACTCTAATTCCTCCGTTTTTTATAAATAATTATGTACTAAATCGAAATATCTGTGTACATATCTATACTTATTTATATATGTGAGGAAAAAAATGCGTGAATTTTAACTATAAAACAAGCAGCACTATATTGTAGTTATAATGCTGCATATTTTGGAAGAATAATGGAACAGTATAAAATTCCCAAATATGGGCCAAACAAAAATAGAATTAGAGTTCTTGATCTTGAAGCATGGATGAAAAACCCAGAAGTATTTACCAATATTGAATCTGAAACCCGTTCAGGCTTTAGGAGGATTGTTTAATGGCTGTTAACCAAACCAAGTCTGGCAGATGGTACGTTCAGTACCGAGTGCCGGGGCTTTCTAGCCCTAAAAAGGATTATTTGGGGAATAATCCAGATGCACAAGAGCAGGCTTTGAAACGACAAGCAGAAATAGCGACTGGACATATATACACGGTGGCTGCACTTTCGAATTTTCGGCAGATATACCTTGACGATTTAGGACAATGCTACCTTGATTTTCTCAAAATCAAGGACAAGACAACTTCTTGGATTGGCACTCTCAAGTATTTATTAAATGAACATTTTCTTCCAGTGCTTTGCCATTCTCCTGTTGACCAGATATCCTTCACGGATATTTTAAAAGTGGCGGCGAGGTTCGCAGATAAGTCCGCCGCCACCCAAAATCGTTATATGGATAGCCTACATGTAATATTCCGGTTTGGCATACGCCATGAACTGACCACCAATGACCCTATGGCTCATTGGCAAAAGAAACGTGAGCCGCAGCGTAACATGTTATTGACGATCAAAGACCTTGCAAAAATCTATGCAGCAGCTCCCGACCATTTGAAATGGATTATTGAAGTTGAATGGGCCTTGGGTACTCGCCCTGGGAAGTCAGAATTATTTTCTCTATGCTGGCAAGATGTTGATTTTGACAACAATTTCATTCGAGTTAGAGGGACCAAGACAAAAGGGTCAGACCGGATCATTCCGCTCACACCTGAATTTAAAGCCCGCCTTCTGGACAAGCGCGATGTGGCCCAAAGTCCGTACATTATTGAAGTTAATGGACGAGGAATCCAGCATTGTCGGAGGGCATTCAAAACCGCCCTTGAAAAAGCCAAGATTGACTACCCCGTAAGGCTCTATGACATCCGACACCTTTTCGCTTCAACAATGCTTGCTAATGGCGGCGACCTCAAGGCCGTTTCCAAACTCCTTGGGCATAGCTCCACCAGAATGACGGCAGATACCTATTACCATGAACTCCAAGGAGAAAAGGAAAGGGCCTTGAATGCCAAGCCTCAGCTATTTTAGCTGTGAATATCTCACGTTATGCCGCGCCAGAAGTGTTGGAGCCAAAGATCTGCCCAAACTCCTCCGCGAATTGTTTATCTTTATACATATGATATGCCGTTTTAATGGCATCTTTTTGGCGATATTTTTTGCCTAAACCTTTTTTAAGCAGCTCTAAAGTTTCTTTATAATTAAGAACTCTGGTGCTTTCATTAAGTTCAGTCCATTCAACAATACAAGAGAATTTCTTCTCATAAATTTTTTTTGCCTCATCAATTGATGGCAAAAATATACAGTTTTGCCCTTCACATTTTCTATAAATAAAACTATATGAATCCCTTTTGCCATTGCTCATCTTTTGCGTAAATTTAGTAACTGTATGAATAAATGATGACTGACCACTCCTTTCTTTAGACTCCATAAAGTTATCAAATAATGTTTTAGTCCTCACATGCTTATTAAATCCAATTTTTTCTATGGAATTATCCCATAAATAGAAACTGTTTTCTTGTTTGATCACGTACCCATCAATCAAGTTAAAAAGCCATTGATCAAAAAAATCCATACCTGCAAATACATCTTCGAATAAAGCAGAAGTGGCAGGAGGTGTGAACACATCTTCTTCACAAAGATCAAACTTTTTTAAGAATCCGAAGAAATTATCTATTTCATGTTCCATCGCTTTATATAACTCGTCAAAATACTTAATGTCATTCCTACGCTCATTGCTTATTCTTAATGCAAAAAACCTTCTTTCATCATATGTTGCAGGTACAGAAAACTTCTCATTTGTTAAAAGAATATAGCGAGAATAATTTTTCTTGATTTCAGCATCCATACCCTTTTTTTCAATAAGGATATTTGTATCAGTAATCAAAGACTTCAATCTTCCTTCCATGCTCTTACCGCCATTCCAAATAGCTTCATCAAAAGTTATCAGTAACTTTGCATATTGTTGCGAATTAAAGTTACCATAGATATCATGTGAAGAACTAACCAACATATAATGTTCTCCAAGAATTTTCTCAGCAAGCTTAGAAATAAAGCCAGTTTTGCCCGTGCCTTTCTCACCCTTTATGACAAGCGCAACGCCAGCTTTTTTACTGGGATATTGAATCATGTGAGCAAACCATTTTATAAGATATGAATAATGTTCTTCATTCCCGTTGCACCAGACCTCTTTTAGATGTCTTTCAATATGTGAAAACTCGCCGTCGCAATCAGAAGTAATTTTAAAACCGCGCCACAAGTTATAAAAATTCTTTCCACTATATTTAGGGTTAAAAATTATACCATTAAATGTCCTCTTTTGAGGACAGCTCATCCAATATGAAGCAATGCCTTTTTTAGTAAAAAGGCTATCCTTTTTACCGCTTGGAACATATATGTCATTGCAATTATACCTAAATGCAAAATCTTTATATGAAAGACGTGTCAACATGAATTTATCATCTTCATTAGTTTTTTCAGTATAAACAAAAAATTTTCCACCATCTTCACAAACAAAATGATTTTTATCAAAATCGCTAAGCTTTTTATTGGTTTCAGCAACAATAGAGCTAATCCCTTCATTATTCATATCCAATGAGGACGTATCAATCCAAGACTTGTAAGACATATAAAACTCCTTAATTTAATAAAGTTTGATTTTTATGGGGAGAATTCCCCCCATATCACCTAGCAAAATTCAATGACAATTCGTTTAGCTTCACACTCAAAACTAATGTTCATATTTACTTCGTTGTTATTTGCCATAATTTTACCTAATGTTTTATTCACAAATTTAGAATTAATTTTTATGCTACCATCCTTTAAATAGCTAACATCGCGTGAATTACTATTTTTTGGAAATTCATAATTGATAATTTCGCCTTTTTTGGCAGAAGCATCATACAAATATCTTTTAAATTGCTCCTTAGTTTTTATATTAAACATGTACTTAATGCCCTCATAAGGCATGTTAGCTGCAATGCAATCACAAAAATCGTTAATATCAATCTTTTTCATGTCCAACTCCTGAGTTAAAGGTTATACAAAATTTGAAAGCTACGCCGATTTTACGATGTTTTTTTGAATTGTTAACCTTCCGCGAAATAAAGACGCAAAAAAGGCGGTCACAATGACCGCCTTTTTCTGGTAAAATAACTGTGTACTTCCCGATAACCCTGTATATTTTTTAAAAAAATCATACAGGAGCATGACTTATGATGGAGTCTTTTAAAATCATTGGGGCAAAGATCGTGAATCTGCGGGAAGCAAAGAAACTCACTCAGGAGCAGCTTGCCGAGAAAGCAGAAATTCCCATTGCTGAACTCCGAAAAATCGAAGAGGGTTCCCCGGACGCAACCATCAATTTTTATGAAAAGATTGGGCAGGTTCTGAACTTCACGCCTGCCCAGATTTTTGCCAAGACTGACCGTGAGCACCGTCAACAAATCACCAAGATTAAAAAGCTGCTCCAAGCTGCTCCAATTGACGTTCTTCATGAACTGGAAATTCAGCTAAAGGCGAAGCTCAAAATCAAGTGATTGCTTCTGGGGTATGGAAATTGATGTCCAGATTTTTGCAGGGAGGTGCGGAACCTCCCTTTTAAG
>NZ_JBAIYW010000157.1:0-5305 GCF_036763055.1 Desulfovibrio sp. 1214_IL3152
GGCTGTCTGAAACGCAGAAATCGCGGCAGACGCACATGGGGCAGGCATTGCGGCAGGCGTAGCAGCGCAGGCAGCGATCCATCTGGCCGCGCCAGAAGGCCATGCGCTCTTCAAGCGTCCTGGCGTCGAGCAGGGCCAGTTCGGGCGGGGTGTGCGGGCCGGCTTCCACTTTTTCGGGCGTACCCAGGCGCGTGTCCGCAAGAACGGCCGAGGGGGTGGTGCAGCCATAGCATTTGCCCTGGGCGTAGTCGGTCATGCAGAAGCGGTGGGGCTTGCCGTCGGCCGTGATGGTGACCCCGGCCTCGTCATATTCCACCTTGTCAATACTGGTGTAGCGTCCAAGTTCCTGGGTGACGCGGGCCATATCCAGCGTGCCTTCGCAGGGCATGGCGAAAATGGTCACGTCTTCGCGGCGGATGAGCTTTTCCTGCAGCAGTTCCACCACCGAGCGCGAGTCACAGCCCTTGACCACAATGCCCACTTTTTTTCCCTTGAACGAGGGCAGGTAGACGGCCGGGTTATTGACGTTCAGCGGTCCCCACACGAGCTTGTCCACATCTTCGGGGGTTTTCATGAAGATGGGCACTGTATGGGCGGCATCGTAGCCTTGGCCCCAGCCGATGACAAAGTCCAGCTCGGGCAGTTTGGCCTTGATAGCGTCCTTGAGCTCGCCAAGGGCGGCCTTTTGCCCTGTACCCAAAGGCCGCAGGGAGGTCAGCGCCATGTCGGCGATCTTGAGCAGCGGTTCGGGGTCTTCCAGGCGCGGCGCGGGGCCGAGCTTGTGGATGCGGTCGGTGAAGACCGTGACCACCTGCTGCCAGCGCTGGCCTTCGGAAGCCGAAACCCAGGTGTATTCAAAACGGCGGTCGTCAATACCGAGCACAGGCAGAAACTGCTTGAGCACTTCAAGACGGCGGCGGGCGTAGAAATTGCCAGCCGCATAGTGACAGTCACGCGGGTGGCAGCCGGAAACCAGCACGCCGTCCGCCCCGTTAAGCAGGGCCTTGACGATAAACAGCGGGTCTATGCGGCCCGAGCAGGGCACGCGGATGATACGCAGATCCGTGGGCTGTGTGGCGCGGGCCACACCGGCTGTGTCGGCGCCGCCATAGGAGCACCAGTTGCAGAGAAAACCCACAATCCGCAATTCTTTGCCTTCTAAAGCTGGCATAGCGCGTTAACCTCCGCAAGAATCTGGTTGTCTGTGGCGTGTGAAAGCTGGATGGCCCCCTGGGGGCAGGTGGCAGTGCAAAGCCCGCAGCCCTGGCATACGGTTTCGATAACCTGGGCCTTGCCCTCGCCCCGGATTTCCACCTCTTTGATGGCACCGAAGGGGCAGCACTGGATGCACTTGCCGCAGTTGACGCAGCGGCGCATGTCCACCTGGGCGATCTGCGGGTCGCTTTCCAGCTTGTCCTTGGCAAAGAGGGCCAGCACCTTGGCAGCCGCTGCCGAACCCTGGGCCACGGAAGCGGGGATGTCCTTGGTTCCCTGGCACACGCCCGCCAGATACACACCGGCGGTATTGGTTTCCACGGGCTTGAGCTTCACATGGCTTTCCATGAAGAAGCCGTAGCTGTCGTAGGAGATGCGCAGCTTTTCAGCCAGTTGGGGCGCGCCCTTGCTGGCCTCGATGCCCACAGCCAGAACCACGAGGTCGGCCTTGACTTCAATGGCCTGTCCCATAAGCGTGTCCACGCCCATGACCACAAGCTGTCCCTGACCGTCGGGGTATATCTGCGAGACGCGCCCGCGGATATACTCCGTGCCGTATTCTTCCATGGTGCGGCGGGTAAACTCGTCGTACATCTTGCCTGCGGCGCGGATGTCCATATAGAAGACATAGGACTGGGAATCCGGAATATGGTCCTTGGTCAGAATGGCCTGCTTGGCCGTATACATGCAGCAGAAGCCGGAGCAGTAGGGCCGCCCGATGGATTTGTCACGCGAGCCGACGCACTGCACAAAGACGATGTTCTTGGGTTCCTTGCCGTCCGAGGGGCGCTTGATATGTCCGGCCGTGGGGCCGGAGGCATTGAGCATCCGTTCGTATTGCAGGGAGGTGATAACATCGGGGTACGCGCCGCCGCCGTATTCCTGATACACGGTCCAGTCCATGAGATCATAGCCGGTGGCGGCCACGATGCTGCCCACCTCTTCGGTGATGATCTCATCTTCCATATCATACTTGATGGCCCCGGTGGGGCATATCTTGGCGCAAACGCCGCACTTGCCCTTGATGAACTGGCGGCAGTGCTCGGCATTGATGACGGCCTTTTTGGGAATGGCCTGGGGAAAGGCAATGGTGATGGCCGTGGTGTTGCTGATCAGTTCGTTAAAGGCGTCGGGCGTTTTTTTGCTGGGGCATTTTTCGGTGCAGGCGCCGCAGCCGGTGCAGAGGCTCCAGTCCACATAGGTGGAACGCTTGCGGATTTTCACCGTAAAGTTGCCCACGTAGCCCGAGATGTCTTCCACCTCGGAATAGGCGTACAGCGTGATGTTGGAATGCTGCGCCACGTCGACCATCTTGGGGCCGAGAATGCAGGCCGAGCAGTCCACAGTGGGGAAGGTCTTGTCCAGCTTTGCCATTTTGCCGCCGATGGTGGCATCGCGTTCCACAAGCACCACAGGCACGCCGCCGTCGGCGCAGTCAAGGGCGGCCTGAATGCCCGCCACGCCGCCGCCGATGACCAGCACGCGCTTGTTGACGTCAAAGCTTTTGGCAAGCAGCGGCCTGTTGTTGCGCAGTTTTTCAACCGCCAGCAAAACCAGTTCCGCAGACTTGTTGGTATTGGCTTCCTTGTCGCGGCCGATCCACGAGACATGCTCGCGGATGTTAGCCATTTCGAGCATGTAGCGGTTGAGCCCCGCGCGTTCCACCGTGCGGCGGAAGGTCGGCTCGTGCATGCGGGGCGAACAGGAAGCCACCACAACGCCGTCAAGCTTGTGCTCGTGAATGGCAGCCTCAATGGCTGCCTGGCCGGGTTCGGCACAGGTGTACATGGGGTCGTCGGCATACACCACGTCAGGATAGGTGCGGGCAATTTCAGCCACCTTGGCGCAGTCAACGGTGCCGCCGATATTGCTGCCGCAATGGCAGACGAAAACGCCTATTCTCATGACCTGCCTCCTTCAGCGGCCTTGTCTGCGGCGGCGGAATTGCGCCGGAGTTCGTCCAGCTTGCGGATGAGGCCGTCAGGGCTGACGCGCAGTTTGTTAAGCCCCAGTTCCTTGTGGTCAAGGCCAAAGGCTATGCCCATCATCTGGGTGAAGTAGAGCACCGGCAGGCGGAAGGCCGTACCCATTTCCTTGGATGCCTGCTCCTGGCGCAGGTCAAGGTTCATCTGGCAAAGCGGGCAGGCCACGATAACGGCATCCACGCCAAGCTGGGTGGCAAGGTCGAGAATTCGCCCGGAGTTGCGGGCGGTCATCACCCGTTCGGGAATGCCGAACGACGCGCCGCAGCAGGCGGTCTTGAGGGGAAAGTCCACCATTTCCGCGCCGCAGGCGGCGAGCATGCTTTCCATAAGGGTGGGATTTTCCGGATCGCCGAAGTTCATGACCTCCGCCGGGCGGCTCATGAGGCAGCCGTAATAGGCGGCCAGCCTGAGGCCCTTGAGGCTCTTGCGCACCCGGGCGGCGATGGTTTCCATATCATAGGCTTCGGCAATGCCCTGCATGACCGAGGTCACAGGAGGAAATGCCTTGGCCGAGGGGCCGTCGAGCAGTTCGTCCACACGCTGGCGAAACGCGGGGTCTTCCATGCGCTTTGAGGCCAGTTTGAGGTTGGAAAGGCAGCTCGGGCAGGGCGTGAGCAGCAGTTCGGCCTGCTGCTGGGCAGCAATGTCGAGGTTGCGCACGCAAAGGGCTGCGGAAAGCTCGGTGTCCACGGCGTGGGCCGGGGTGGAGCCACAGCAGTTCCAGTCCGGAATGTCCACCAGGTTCATGTCCAGCGCCTTGCACACGGCCTGGGTGGACATTTCATAGTCCTTGGAAGAGCCTCGGGCCGAGCAGCCGGGGTAGTAGGCAAAATTCATGGGCGCACCCCCTCGCGCTTGGCGCGTTCTTTATAACGCTCGAAAATGCGCGAAACCGGGGCGGCTCCCTGGGGCAGCACGTGGGGTTTGAGACCCAGCTTGCCTTTTTTGAGGGCTTCCGGGGCAAGATCCACGTCAGTGAACACGCGCATGGAGCGCATCATATACAGGGCCATGGTGCCAATTTCATAGGTGCGGCCAAAGGCACGCACTGTATCAAGGAAGGAAAACCAAAACTTTTCCACCTTGGGTACAGTCACGCGGCCTTCTTTGCGGGCCATGTGGCGTAGGGTCTCCATTATACCCGCAACGTCGATATTATTAGGACAGCGCAGACTACAGGTCGAGCAGGAAAGGCACATCCAGATAGAGCGCGAATTCAGCACTTCATCCCTGAGGCCAAGCTGTACGGCGCGCATGATCTGGCTGACCTGCCGGTCATAGACAAGGCCTGCGGGGCAGCCGGCTGTACAGTTGCCGCACTGGTAGCAGGTTGAAACATTTTGGCCGCTTAGCGCCTCCACTTCCGCCGTAAAGGCGGCGTCGCGCATCCGGCTCAGATTGATGGCGTCGTTCATGTGAACTCTCTGGTTAGAGGCTGTTGTGGGAAACCCCGGACAAGTCAAGAATGTCTCAGGGCGTAACGCAGAACACCGCAAAAAGCCAGTTCCAGGGCAGTGGAACCTTTCAGGTACGCACCTTTCCGGCCGTGTTGGCCGCCGCATCAAGCGCGGCCCGCAGGCCGAGAAGATAGCTCGACGGCCCGAAGCCGCAGATGCTGCCCGCGCAGACGGGCGACAGCACGGAATGGTGCCTGAAATTTTCTCGCGCATGCACGTTGGACATGTGCACCTCGACCACAGGAATTTCCAGTATGGCGAGGGCGTCGGCAATGGCATGGCTATAGTGCGTCCAGGCTCCGGCATTGATGACGACGGCCTGCACGTCCTCATCCGCGGCCTTGTGGATGCGCTCCACCATGACGCCTTCGTGATTGGTCTGAAAGCTCTCTACCGTAACGCCGAGTTCCTTGCCCAGAGACGTCAGGGCGTCATCTATCTGGGCCAGGGTGGCGCTGCCGTAGTGGGCCGGGTCTCGCCTGCCGAACATGTTCAGGTTGACCCCGTGCAGAACCAGTATGCGCATAGGAACCTCGTTTTCGCCTGCCGAACATTCAGACTGGCGGTTATTGCAACGGCTGCCGCCGGATTATGCAGTCCTGCGGCGACATGTGGCCGCGTTGCGCCGCAGGCGTGGTCTGGCAAGGG
>NZ_JBAIYW010000252.1:0-5271 GCF_036763055.1 Desulfovibrio sp. 1214_IL3152
GTTCGCCGCCAGCCTTGCCGCGGGCATTTTGCGCCTCACCTCCTGGGCGGACTTCAAAAGCGCCGTCTTTGGCACAAGCGGCGGCGCTGGCCTGCTCAAACGCCTGTATTTGTTGCTGGGCGCGGCATTCCTGTTCGTTCTGCTTGCCAAAAAAACCACGTCCCTGGACGTGGAGGCATTCAGGCTTTCCCTGCGGCGTCAGGCTCAGGAGCGCGCCCGCTGGCTCACCACATTCTTTTCGGTATGGGACAAGCTCCATGCGGAAATTGACATTCTCAGCGAAAGCGATCATCAGCCCCGGCATGCAGGCAGATGTCCCAGAAACGATTGCCCGCTGGCCCTTGGCGTTGCCCACCTTCTGGACGGCATGAATGAGCAGACCAGACATTTTCTTTCGGAACAGCTCGCTTTTATGGGCTATGCCCCCGGCGAAGACGGCAGTCATATCATATGGGATGAAGATACCCACGCCGGGCTTTATGACAGGGTGGGCCTTGTGTCCAACGGCGACCGTTGCCGCGTTTTGCGCCGCTACACCCGCGCCGGAGACAGCATCATAAAGGGCCACGTGCAAAAAGAAGCCGCCCAGGAGGCCGGGGCATGAAAATACTTGGCATAGACCTCGGCACCAGCAATACCTACATCTACGGAACGCACAGGCATTCCGTGGCGCCTCAGCCCGTGGTGCTGCCCCGCGTCGGCGCAGCGGACGGCTGCGTGGAAACAGTCATTCTGTATGAAGACGACATGCCGCGCCTCATAGGGCATCCGGCTGAAAGCGAATACTACGCCAACGCGGCCATGCGGTCCCGGCGCAACCTGCGCTGCCAGTTCAAGCCCGAAACAGGCGAAGACGGGTCAGAAGCCGCGCGCTGGATGACGGATTTTCTGCGGATGCTGCGCCAGGCGCTGCCCCCCGACACCCTGGAGCAGGACAGCCAGATATACGTGGGGATCCCCGCGCGCACGCGCGAGAGCTTCGGGCCGTCGCTGTCGCGCTGCTTTACCGATGCGGGCTGGCCCATGCCCTCCCTTATACGGGAGTCTGACGCGGCCATGATATCCTGCCTGCAATCAGGGGCCGTCGAGCTGGACGATATGGAGCACAGCCTGCTGATTCTGGACTTCGGCGGCGGAACCTGCGACTTCACGCTGGCGGAAAATTCAGAAATCCTTCAGAGCGGCGGCGACCGTCTGCTGGGCGGACGCCTGTTTGACGACCTCTTTTTTCAGCTTTTCTGCCGCCACAATCCCGGTCTGGCGGAACAGACCAAGGCCGACAATTGCGCATACTACGTCCATTGGGTTTTGTGCAGGGCGGAAAAAGAACGCTTTTCAAAAATCCTGCAAAAAGACATCAACAGCACCGTGAGTCTGCACCTTTCCTGGTATGACGCACAGGGTACGCAAAAACACGCCTATCTGCACGACCTCACCTGGCAGCGCATTGTCAGCGCCGCAGAAAGCTATACGGCTTCGCAGCCCCTGCTGGACATGCTCCGCCAGTACGCCAACAAAGGCGCTCTCGGCAGCACGGCTTCGGACATGCTGCAAGGCCGCGAGGTGGCGCTCATATCCTGGTTCAAGGACATGCTGTACGACATCAAAAAACAGAAAGGCGTAGACAAGGTCATTCTTACCGGCGGCAGCAGCGGCTGGTTTTTTGCCCGCGACGCCGTACACGACGTTTTCGGCACAGACAACATCGTCATGAGCCCCCGCACGTATGAGGATATTGCCTACGGCCTCGCCCTGTACCCCATGCTGCTGGACACGCACCTCAAGATAAAAAACCTGCTTGAAGACCAGAGCGAGGCCTTTTCGCAACGGGTGGCGGAAATTGCCCAGGGCATTTTTGAAAAACACACCAAGCTGGCCGCGCAAACCTGCGCCGAGCGCATCGCGTCCAGAGACATCATGAGCGTTCTTGAATCCGCGCAGCAATCCCGCAAAACCGTGGAAGAGATAGAACGCGAAATCAGCGAAAAAATACGCAACGACTCCGGCTTGCTGAGCATCATCCGCGAAAGGACAGAAGCCGCTCGCACTGAAATAGAGCGGGAATTGCGCCAGCAGTTCAGCCGGTGGCTGCGTGAAAACGGCGTACACCTTGTACCCCGGCTCAACTTTTCGGCCCGCACCCTCAGCACCAGCTTTTTTGACGCTGTGCAGGTTAAGATATCGCGCCTCACACTGCTGAATACTATGGATGTCATGGTGGTTGCGGTTCTGCCCGGCGTGGCTGCCTTTGCCGTTGGTGAAAAAATGCTGCTCACCACCGGTGAGCCGGTGTCTGCCGTACTGGGCGGCGCGGCGGCCTTTGCAGGCACGTGGGCGTTGGGCAAGTTCGGCAAAAACTTTCTGCGCACAAAAAGACTGCCCCAGTTTTTGCTCAATGAAAAAAATCGTGAAAAAATCATCGCCAAAAACAAAGAATACATCCAGGAAGCGTTGGGACAGGCTTTTCAGGAAATCCGGCAGGACCTCATGGAAGACGCCAGAGCAAAAATACGCTACTCGCTCAAAGCCCTGCTGCAACGCCTCACAGTGCTGAACCATATCCGGGTGGAGCGCGGCGCGGCGTCATGATACGGGGCTTCCGGCGCACAGCTTTTGCGCAGGCTGCCCGCCACAACGCTCCAGGCGCGGGCTTCGGGGCATGCCGCAAACATGCCAAAGCCGCCCAATCCGGCCCGTACAGCCCGCCCCTTATGGCATGTTGCCATCTTTTAGAGCATTTTCGCATTGAGAATAGATATTCTCAATGCTTCCAAGACGCCCGCTCCGGCGTTTAACCGCGCAGATAAACTGCGCTTACGCATCCGCCAGAGCAATTTCACTTTGAAATTGCTCTATGATGCTGCGGTGCTGCACGGTTGCGTCACTGCCCGTCTGCACCCGGCGCGCCGGAAACGCACAGGCAAAAAAATTGCGGGAAAAAGCGGCCCCCGGCGGCGTTCCGGCAAGCAGTGCCGTGAACGTCCGTGGGAAGGGCCTGGGCTTTTCCCCGCACGTATGCGCCAGAGCATTTTCACTTTGAAACTGCTCCGGCGTCTGCGTGAGAAGGCATAAGCGCAATGTATTTGCACTGTTAAGCGCCGAAGAGAGCGTGTCCTAAACTTTGAGAATGTGCATTCTCAAAGTTAATCTGCTCTATAGAGCATTTAACACTTGAAATGCTCACTTACGGCATGGTGTACTCGCGCACAAAATTAAAGACATTGCCTTCCACTTCCAGGCCCTGCGCTTTGGCCTTGCCGTACCACACCTGTGCTTCGGCGGCGTTTTCCGGCACGCCCACACCGTATTCGTAGCAAGCGCCCACATAACGCTGCGCCTGGGCATTGCCCTGATTTGCCGCCATCTGGGCCAGGCGGAAACTCTCGGCGGGATTTTTGGCAAAGCCGTACTTACCTTGCCCGTAGTACAGCGCCAGATTGAACTGGGCTTCGGCATTGCCCGCATTGGCCGCACTGGTCATAAGCCTGACCACGGCGGCATCGTCTTTGGGTACGCCCTGGCCCAGTTCATACTGGTAGGCCAGAAGCACCTGGGCCTCGCTGTTGTTCTGCTCGGCGGCAAGGCGGAACCACTTGGCGGCGGTTTCCATATCCTGCGGCACGCCAAGACCGTTTTCATAGCAGCGGCCAAGGATGATCTGGGCGCGGGCGTTGCCGTCAGAGGCAAGGGGCTGCACCAGTTGCAACACCTTTTTATACTGCCCGATATTGTAGGCCGTCCACGCTTCATTGAGCTTCTGCTCTACCTGATCCGCAGGCTGCGCGGCCACGGTCATGCCCTGGAACAGAAAAAACGCCAGAGCCAGAACGATCGCACCAAACTGCTTTTTCATAAAACCTCCTCATGGCCCGTGTTTGTGCCGGACCTGATGCTGTAAAGAGTAGCGCCGGGAAAAGGGCTTGGCAAGGGCGGCACATGGCCCGTACCCGGCATGCGCACCATTCTTGGGCAAGAGCCGCCGTCACTTTTCAGCGGTTTCGGCGTCATTGAAAGGTTTCGTGCCACATGGCTGAAGCACAAGATACGAAGCTGTTTTTACATCATTTTTTTTACAGATTACTGCTCCGCGGCAAACACGCGGTCCTCTCCGCCCCCTTGACGCCCCGTCATCCAGAAGGCACAAACACGGCAAACACCATCTTTACTTCTTTATACAGGGCGCCTATCCGGGACATGCCCCACACCATTCACTCCGAAAACCTGTTTTCATGTGGTGAGAAATAAAGAATGAAACAGGTGAAACAGTTCAAAACCCCTTGCGCAGCCGAACCCCAAAAAGCTGCGCGGCAGGCGCTTACCTGAAACCAGGTTCAAATGCCTGGAACAGACCAGGAGGTCGAGCATGAGCCATCCCCCGCACAAGCCCCCCCACGAATCTTCGGAGGGGCATGCCCGACACGATGACACCCTGCCCGCCGTCTCCGCCCGGCATGATGGCCGGCATGACGGTCGCCAGGACGGTCGCCAGGATGGAAACGGCCATAGCGGCGATGACCAGCGCCGTGTGCTTGAGGCCGAAGTCATCCTTGATGACGGGCAGGAGCAGCAGAACAGGCAGGACCAGACCTATGGGCAGGAGCATGGCCGGGGCAACTCCGGCAGCAGAGGCTTTTTTTACAGCCGCACCTTCGGCGGGCGCGGGGCTGGAGGCTTTCAGGCCGGTGGCTCCCCCCTGGGACACATCTGGATATCGCAGCGCAATGACGCCAACGCCTGCCTTGCCCCGTGCGTGACCTTTGCCATTTTTCTTGTCTGTCTGGCGCAGTTCGGTTTTCTGGCGGGACTTGGCTTTGTTTTTTTCCACACCCTGGGCTCCATTGCAGGCACACTGCGCCAAATGCGCGGCATGACTGCAGGCAGGGTTCCCAATCCCTGGCTCTGGCGGTTCGGCAACTGGCTGTTCTCTTTTCTTGTGACGGTATGGCTTGCCGGGGGCTTCAACTAGAGCAGATTAACTTTGAAAATGTACATTTTCAAAGTTTAAGACACGCTCGCTTCGGCGCTTAACCGCGCAAGTAAATTGCGCTTACACCTTTGCGGCGGGCGACTGCTCACGCAGCCGCCAGAGCAATTTCAAGGTGAAATTGCGGCCGGTTTCAGGACAGTGAAACGAGCATGACATCCGATCCCTGGCTGGTTTATCTGCTGGAATGCGCAGACGGCACACTGTATTGCGGCATTACCCGCGATATGGAGCGGCGCCTTGCGCAGCATAACGGCGCTCTGGCCGGCGGCGCCCGCTACACGCGT
>NZ_JBAIYW010000623.1:0-5242 GCF_036763055.1 Desulfovibrio sp. 1214_IL3152
CCGGGGCAGCGGGCCGTGCCGGACAAGAGAGACTGACCTGTGTTGTAACATCCGCCGGCCCGCGCCGCGCGCCGCTTTGCGGCATCGCTTGCCAGACCTGCGGCTATAGCGTATGGCCCGGAAATCTTATGCCATACTGTGAGGGCAACTATGTACCGTAATGCAAAAAATGTCGGTTATTATATGATCGGCCAGGGCAGCCTGAGCCAGCTCGGCGACCTTATGGCCCCGCGCCGCAAGGCTGTGTCCGGCCCCGCGGTCTTTTTTCTGGATCATTTTTTTCAGGGCAAGGATCTGGTGGAAAAGCTGCCCGTGGAAAGCGGCGACATGGTGCTCCATATCGACACCGCCGGAGAACCCACCACTGACAGCGTGGACGGCTATACCGCCCAGGTGAAGACCTTTCTGAAAGGCGCGGACCCCTGCGCCCTGGTAGCCCTTGGCGGCGGCTGCGTGCTTGATACCTGCAAGTGCGTGGGCAACCTGCTCACCAATCCCGGCAAGGCTGAAGACTATCAGGGCTGGGACCTTGTAAAAAATCCCGCGCCCTACAAGATCGCCATACCCACCCTGTCGGGCACCGGGTCTGAAACCTCGCGCACCGGCATTATCTGCAATGAGGCAAAAAACATCAAACTGGGCATGAACAGCGACTTTACCATGTTCGACCAGGTGCTGATGGACCCCGACCTCACGGCCAGCGTACCCCGCAACCAGTATTTTTACACCGGCATCGACACCTACATGCATTGCTTTGAGAGCATTACCGGGTCCTACCGCAACGTGGTTGTGGATTCCCTGGCTGAAAAGGCCATTGATCTCTGCAAGCAGGTTTTTCTTTCGCAGGACATGATGAGCGAAGAAAACCGCGAAAAGATGATGATCGCCTCCTACCTGGGCGGCATGGCCGCCGGGTTCGTGGGCGTGGTGCATCCCATTTCCGCCGGGCTGAGCATGGTTTTGCATATGCGCCACGGCATCGCCAACTGCTATTCGCTGTCTGTGCAGGAAGACATCTATCCCGAACAGTACAAGGAATTCATGCTCATGATGGAGCGCCAGGGCATTGACCTGCCCAAGGGCATCTGTCAGGGCCTCACCGACGCGCAGTACGACGCGCTCTACGGGGCCAGCATTGTGCATGAAAAGCCGCTGTCCAACCGCCTTGGGCCGGATTTCAAAAAAATCCTCACCAAGGAAAATGTCATCGGGCGCTTCAAGAGCATGTAGCAGGCGGCACAGCGCCGAACCGTTTTAAAGTGCATTGTTCTAGGGCATTTAACACTTGAAATGCTTGCTTACGGCAGGCAAAAGCCTGCCTGCTCGCATTTCGTGGCAAGGATTTTCAGGAAAATCCTTGCAGAGCAGTTGACTCGTTTCATTCGTAATCTGCTCTAAGATCATACAGTCTGTCGGCGGCGTGGGCGGAGGCTCCGCCGCCGTCAGGCCTTTAGGGCATCTGCCATGAAGCGGCCCGCATATGGGCTGTTTGGCGGGATGTCTGTCTGTGGAGTCTCTGTTTCACGGGCATGCCGGCGCGCAACGCCGTCAGGTTTTTTCCGCCCGGGCAACACCCGCATCAGCCGGTGGCTGACATGCGAAGCGAGGCGCAGCAACGTTCGCAATATTGGCGCGTGCGGGGCCTTGCCCACGTAACGCGGCAACTTCAAGCGCAAGCTGTTTTATGAGGAGTCTCATGGATATCAAGGTCAATTTCAGCGGGCGTGCCATCCGGTACACCGAAGAAGAAATAGCCGTGGTTGTCGAGGCCATGCGCAATGCCGATCCCCTTACCCAGGGGCATCACATGCGCCGGTTTGAAAGCAAGTTCGCGGAGTACCAGGGTGTGCCGCAGGGAACCTGCTTTACCACCATGAACGGCTGCTCCGCCCTGGAGCTTTCAGCCCAGCTCTGCCTGTTTAACGAAGGCGATGAGGTGGTTATTCCTTCCCACACCTTCACGGCCTCTGCCTATCCCTACATCAAGAAGGGCGCCCGACTTGTCTGGGCCGATGTGGACCTGCACAGCCGCGTGGTCACCGCCGAGAGCATTGAAAAAGTGCTTACTCCGCGCACCAGGGCCGTGGTGGTCGTGCATCTTTACGGCTATGTGGCCGACATGCCCGCCATTGCCGCCCTGTGCAAAGAGCGCGGCCTTATCCTTATCGAGGATGCCGCCCAGGCCATCGGGGCCGAAGTGGACGGCATCAAGGCCGGAGCCTTCGGGGATATGGGGGTCTTTTCGTTCCATTCGCATAAAAACCTGACCACCCTTGGCGAAGGCGGCATGCTGTATGTGCGCGACCCCAGGCTGGCGGGCATGGTTCCCACCCTGCGCCACAACGGGCATTGCGCTTTTGATTTTGAGCGCCCCGACTATTGGAAGCCCGCCATGGGCAACGTGGATATGCCCATTATCGACGGCCGCATGGTGCCGCCCAACAACTACTGCCTTGGTGAAGTGGAATGCGCCCTGGGGGCCAAGCTGCTGGAGCGCATTGACGAGATCAACGAGCAGAAGCGCAGCCGCGCCCTGGGTTTCATTGATGCCCTGACGGACTTTCCCGAACTGGAATTCCATCGGGTCGACAGCCCCCGCCACAACTACCACCTGCTTGCGGCCCGCATGACCACGGGTGTAGAGGCGCGAGACCGCTTCATGCGCGCCATGTTCAATGAAAAGGGCGTCAAATGCGTGGTGCAGTACATTCCGCTGGACAGGTACGATTATTACCGCCGTCTGGGAATGGGCGAAGCCTGCTGCCCCAATGCGGACCTGTTCTTTGACACCATGATTTCCTTCCCCTTCCAGCACTGGCTGACCGGGGAAGAGTTTGACTACATGCTGGCTTCCACCCGCGAGGTGCTGGCGAGCCTGCGCTGAGACGGCGTGTTTGCCGTCCGGTCGCGTCAGCAGAGCAATTTCACTTTGAAATTGCTCTAACGGCGCAGGCCGGGAATGGTGCTCAAGGGTACTGACCCGGCCTGCGCCGCTGTGCCTTGTGAGTCGGCGGGCCGCCCGAGCGGGATGAGGAAAGCGCATGGCGCTCATGTCCCGGCAGAGGCTACAGCCATGTGCGCCCCCCGCGCATGACCACTTCGGAACTATCGTGAAAGAACGCTGCATTGTCATACCGGCCATCAAAAAAAATGCCGTTATTCCTGACCAGCTTGTCAAAAAGCTGGCCGGGGTGACGCTTGTGCAGCGGGCCATCAATACGGCGCGGAGCGTTCTGCCCGGCGAAGATATCATGGTGCTCACCGACAGCCAGGAAATATCCCTCATCTGCGAACGCGCGGGCGTGGGATTTCGCCGCAATAAGGACATACATTTCACCACGCTGGACATCGTGAATGAAATGCGCGTCTTGCTGGAAGAACTGGCGGAACAGTACGAGCACTGCATTATTTTGCGCGCATCATGCCCGTTGCTCACCTGGGTGGACGTGGAAGACGCCTGGAAGAAGTATCGCGAGGCGGACGCCGACAGCCTTGTGACCGTGAAAAGCGTGCGTCAGCGCATCTGGAACATGCATGGCGAGGGGCTTGAAGACCTGCTGGATGACGAGACGGAGCACAGGGGCGAAAAAACCCTTGTGGTTGAAAGCCGCGCGTTGATCATGCTGCGTCTTTCGCGTCTGCTGGACCGGGACCGCCAGCAGGGGCGCGGTCGCGTCATTCCCTATTTTCTCAACGACAGGGCCATTGAAATACAGGGCTATCAGGACTGGTGGATATGCGAACGCCTGCTTGAGCGGCGGCATGTGGTCTTTGTGGTGGCGGGCTGGCCCGCCATCGGCATGGGGCACGTGTTTCGGGCGCTCATGCTGGCGCACGAGATTACAAGCCATCGGGTCAGCTTTGTCTGCACCCGCGAAAGCGAACTGGCCGTTGAAAGCATCGCCCGCAAGGATTACCGGATCGTCCGCCAGGGGCAGGAAGACCTGGCAGACACCGTGCTGGCCCTGAACCCGGATCTGGTGGTCAATGATATCCTCAACACCACCACGGCCTACATGAAGCGTCTTGTGGCCGCCGGGGCGCGTTGCGTAAACTTTGAGGACGAAGGGCCGGGGGCTTCGCTGGCGCGCCTTGTGGTCAATGCCCTGTACGAAGGGGAAAGCACGGACCGTCTGTGCAGCGGGCCGGATTTTTTCTGCCTGCGTGACGAGTTTGTCAACGCGGCGCGCAATCCCTTCCGGCCTGAGGTCAAAACCGTGCTTATCACCTTTGGCGGCACAGATCAGCATGACTGCTCGCGCCGGGTGCTGGACATCATCGAGCCGATCTGCCGTGCCTACGGAATTGCTGTCCGGCTGGTCGCCGGACCCGGCTACGCCCACAAGGACGCTATGGAAGCGCATCTGAAAAAGCTGGATAATCCGCTGGTGACCTTTACCTGGGCCACCAACGTCATGAGCCGCATGATGGAAGGCGCGGACCTCGCCATCTGTTCCGCTGGGCGCACGGTTTACGAACTGGCGCACATGCGCGTGCCTGCCCTTGTGCTGGCAACGCACGAGCGCGAGGCGCGCCATACCTTTGCCCGGCCGCGCCACGGTTTTGCCTTTGTGGGCATTATGGATCGTGTCAGCGACGGCAGAATCCGCAACACCTTTCTGGCGATGCTGAAAAATCCGCGCCGTGAGCGCTTCTGGCTGCGACAGGACAGCATGGACTTTACGGTCAACAAGAACCGCGTGGTGCGGCGCATGCTGGGTTTGCTCAACGAGCGGCCCTAGCACATGTACGTTTTTCAAAGTCGGTATGCTCTGAAATTTTTATTTCAGGCTGTTGCAGGGGGCGGGTATGGAAATAGAAGCCGCGCCTCCCGGCCTGCCGTCTCAAGGGTGCTCTGCTCCAGGGGCAGAGCGCCGTGCGTTTCAGGAATCCCCACTATCGCCGGACGCGGCGGAGGAAAATATGACCAGTAAAGGCAAGGTTGTCGCCATTATTCAGGCCCGGCTGGGTTCCAGCCGCCTGCCGCTGAAATCTCTGCTCTGCCTGCGTGATCTGCCGGTTATCGACTGGGTGACCCGCCGTCTGGGCGCGGCGAGCCGTCTGGACGGCATCATGGTGGCCGTGCCTGACACCCCGCTGGACGTGGTGCTGCTATCATGTCTCTGTACATAGATATTTCCTGAGTTGAAAATTTCTGTCCCCTGATTTTCCCAATTCATTTAAAAACAGGTCGTAAGCCGCGCCTTCATCAATTTTTCTGGGATGATGCTGAGACGCCTGC
>NZ_JBAIYW010000434.1:0-5213 GCF_036763055.1 Desulfovibrio sp. 1214_IL3152
GCTCATTTGCTTGAATCTGTTCGGCAAGGATTCTCTGGAAGAACTTCTGAATCCGCGAAGACGAAAAACTATAAACACCTATAGTTATAGCCTGTTAGCTATGGGTGCTTAACCGGACAACATTGAGCATATATAAATGTTTTTTCGCAGAAAAAGAGGTATGTATGCTGGATAAAACAGATAAGGCCATCCTTGCCGCGTTGGAAAAAAACTCCAGAATATCCAATGCCGACCTTGCCAGAGCCGTTCATATCAGCAGGCCCAGCATTATCAAGCGCATCAACAGGTTTTTGGAAGAAGGCGTTATTGAAAAATTTACCGCTGTATTTTCTTTGAAAAAAATCGGCAGGCCCGTGTGCAGCTTTATA
Source organism: Desulfovibrio sp. 1214_IL3152 (assembly GCF_036763055.1). Taxonomy (NCBI): domain Bacteria; kingdom Pseudomonadati; phylum Thermodesulfobacteriota; class Desulfovibrionia; order Desulfovibrionales; family Desulfovibrionaceae; genus Desulfovibrio; species Desulfovibrio sp. 1214_IL3152. The sequence goes on from NZ_JBAIYW010000434.1 coordinate 369, forward strand.
CATATCAGCAATATAAAGCTGTCAGTGGCGGAAATGCTGAAAGTTTTAGACAGGGATGAGATCGTCGAAATATATTCGGTGACAGGCGAGAATAATTTTATTGCCAAAACAGCCGTGCCTGCCATGGAAGATATGGAAAAACTTTTGCAGGACCTTATGCCCTATTGCAGGGTCGTGACGTCTCTTGTCATTATCAAGCACGATGTTGACAGGCCGCTGGTGTAACGAGCACGCACCGGATTTTCAGGGCGTTTCGCTTTGAAGTGGCCCTGCCATTGCGTACGCAGCCATGCGTCGCGCATGGCTGGCGAATTTTCAGGCGACGTCCCGCAAGATTGGGGAATATATGCTCCTTGCAAAAAAATGAAATGCTCCGCGCGGCTTTCGCGCAGGCTTTTCTTCTTCTTCTTCCTCCTCCTCCTCCTCCTCCTCCTCTTCTTCTGCTCGCTCCTTCTTTTTTCCCCTCCTTTTTCCTTTTGCTCCTTCTCGGGGCGTTTTGCCGTGATTGACACGTTTGTCTGCTGCTTTGGCCCGCCCTGACCCTGCCGCCCCCTGTTGCACCGTACAGACGTTGCCGCTGCCGCCCGCCCTGCACAAGGCCAACTGTGCCAGGCGGGCTTTTTTATGGCGTAATGTAAAAAAATGGCAGCAAGTTTTTACGATATGTAAAAAAGAACTCCCATAATAATTCGTTCAGCTATGTACCTCTTTATGCTTATTGGTATAACATCATGATATGCAGACTTCTCGGCTGGCGGTGAATGCGCATGGGCTGTGGCACTCCTGCCGGTCGTGACTGTTCTGTTTTGCGGATGCTCAACGCTGCATGGGAATATGTTGTCGAAAGGGTTGGGTGCGGTCTGTCGTGTGGGTGAATGTCCAGACAGGCCGATGACTGACTGTGGAAATATATACGCTCAAAACTGCAATGCCTCGGATGCGTACACAGAGGCCATGACGAACAGGTGAACAATCTTTGCTGAAGGGGCATGGGATCGCCATGCCGTAGCCATACACGCTCATCAACAATCAAAAGAGCAGCCTTTTAAAGGGGGTACTTATGAGCAGCGCGCCTGACAGCAAACTTGTTCCTTTTACACGTTACGATGCCGGATGGGTCATTCTCTGCATCGGTATGGCCATCGGCGGAGCCATGGTCTTCATGCCCGTGCAGGTGGGCATGACCGGACTTTGGGTTTTTCTGACAGCAGCGGCCATTGCCTACCCAGGGGTATGCCTGTTCCAGAATTTTTATCTGGAAACGCTTACCAAGACGGAAAGCGCGCAGGATTATACGGATATCATAACGCAGTATCTTGGAAAAAACTGGGCCATGCTGCTGAGTATTTTATACTTTCTGCTGATGCTGACGGGCATGCTCGGCTATTCGACAGGTCTTGTGCGCGACAGCGCTTCCTATCTGCAAACCTATGGCCTTACCACAGCCCTGCTTTCCGATACTGCCTGGTGGCCCCTGGTGATCATGCTGGTCATGGTGGCCATTGCCGCTCAGGGAGAAAAGCTGCTCTTCAAGGTGTCCGGCCCGCTGGTGGTGGGCAAGCTCGCCATCATTCTTGCCCTGGGCATGGTTATGGTCCCCCATTGGAGCCTGGGCAACATAAAGCCCATGACGTCTTTGCTGCCGTTCATGCGCGACGTGTTCATCACCATCCCGTTTACGGTGTTTTCCGTCGTGTTCATGCCCATACTGAGTCCAATGAACATTGCCTACCGCCGACAGGAGCCGGACAGGCTCATAGCCACGTACAGGGCGTTTCGCGCCAGCAGGGTGGCTTTTGCCATCCTGATTGTGTCCGTGCTGTTTTTCGCAGTGTCCTTCACGCTGTCGCTGCATCACGAAAAAGCCGTGGAGGCTTTTCAGAACAATATTTCGGCGCTTGCCATCGCGGCCCAGGTGCTGCCCGGATCTGTCATCAGGGCCATGAGCACGGCTCTTAACATCTTTGCCCTGGTCACGGCGTTTTTTGCCCTGTATCTGGCGTTGCAGGAAGGTCTTCAGGGCATATGCTTCAATCTGCTCAGCAGGTTTATGCCTGAAGAGCGCATCAACAGAAAAATTCTGCACCGTTTTGTGGCGCTTGCCATCGCCCTGGGCCTCTGGGCCTGGGTGCAGATGAACGCCAAGGTGCTGTTCATTCTGCACCTGAGCGCGCCCCTTTTCGGCATCATTGCCTGTTTTATCCCCGTATATCTGATTTTTAAAATGCCGAGTCTGGCCTACCTGAAAGGGGGCAAGGCGCTCTATGTGCTGATTTTCGGCATCATTTTAACAATCTCGCCACTGCTCAGGTTTTTGGAATAGCGCCGGAGGCGGCGCGAGAAAGCTGGCCTGCCCAAAAGAAATCCGGGCCTGTGTTTTCCGGGTCGGAGTTGTCATAACCGGGATTGGCACGAGCCGGAGTTGCCACAGCCTGGGGCGAGGTTGTTGTGTGGCATGGCCTGACACCCCATCACGTTAAGGAGGATATCATGACATATGCATTTGAACTGGGCGCAGCGTTTGCCGAGGCGCTGGACAGCACGGACCCGCTCAGAAAGTTTCGTGAGCATTTTTATATTTCTGACGGGCTTATCTATATGGACGGCAACTCTCTCGGGCTTTGCAGCCGTGATGCGGAAAAGGGCATTCTTGGCATGCTTGAGGTCTGGAAAGAGCACGGCATCAACATGTGGAGCATAGAAGACGGCAAATACTTTCTTTATCCCTCGCATCTGGCCCGCAAAATGGCCCCGCTCATCGGCGCCGACGCCAGCGAAGTCACCGTGGCAAACAGCACCACTGTCAATATACATCAGGCTTTTGCCACCTTTTACAGGCCGGTCGGCAGCAGGAACAAAATTATTGTTGATGGGCTGAACTTTCCCACAGACCGGCATGCGGTGGACAGTCAGGTGCTTTCGCGCGGCCTTGACCCGCAGGAAGTCATAAAGGTTGTTGCCAGTGAAGACGGCAGAACCGTCAGCGAGGACGCCATCATCGCGGCCATGACGGACGATGTCTGCATGGCGCTTTTTCCTTCGGTGTACTACCGCAGCGCGCAGTTGCTGGATATGAAAAAAGTCACCGACGCGGCCCGCAGCAGGGGCATCATCATCGGGTGGGATCTTTGCCATTCCATAGGCTCGGTGCCGCACAACTTTGCCGCACTGGATGCGGATTTTGCCGTATGGTGCAACTATAAATATCTTTCCGGCGGTCCGGGGGCTGCCGCAGGCTTATACATCAACAGGAAACATTTCGGCACGACGCCGGGGTTGGCAGGCTGGCAGGGCAATGTCAAGGAAACGCTTTTTGAACTGCGGCAAAAGCACGAGCCTGCGCACAATGCCGACGGCTGGCTCATAGGCACGCCGCCCATGCTTGCCATGGCCGGGCTGGATGGAGTTCTGGATATCTTTCATGAAGCGGGCATGCCCGCCGTCAGGGAAAAGTCCCTGCGTCTGACGGCCTATCTCATGTTCCTCATAGACAAACGCCTGGCTCCTTACGGCTATGCCGTGGGTACTCCCCGTGACGATGCGCGGCGCGGCGGCCACGTGGCCCTGGAACATGACGAGGCGTACCGCATTTGCAAGGTGCTCAAGAATTACAAGGTTGTTCCCGATTTCAGGGACCCCAATGTGATCAGGCTTGCACCCACAGCGCTGTACAATTCGTATGCGGATATTCATACTCTCGTGGATATTCTGGAAAAAATAGGCGCAAACAGGGAATATGAGAGTTTGAGCAAGGAAAGAACCCTGGTGGTCTAGAGCAGATTAACTTTGAGAATATACATTCTCAAAGTTTAAGGCACGCTCACTTCGGCGTTTAACCGCGCAGATAAACTGCGCTTACGCCTCCGTAGCGAACGTCTGCTCACGCAGCCGCCCGAGCAATTTAAAAGTTAAATTGCTCTAAATGCAGGTGCTTCTATTTTGAAACGGCTTCGGGTGACACCTCGTTGCCGAAGGATCGACATTTGAAACAGGCGCAAACGGGCTTTGTCCGGGAGCGCCTGTTTTGCGGCAGGGGGTGCTTTCATGCCGGGGAGCGGCCGACGCTGAAAACGCGGGCTGCCGCAGGACAAGGCCAGCCCTTGCAGTGAAGGGCGCGGGAAAACCGGAGCTGAGGCCCGGCGGAGCGGGGCGCGAAGGGGGCGTTTTCGGCACGCTTTCTGCAAAGACGGCTGTGCCGGTATTCCGGCAAGGAGACAGCGCCATGAAATTGACGATCTTGCGCCATCCCGTTTTATGGATAATCACGGCGGCCCTGCTGCTGAGCATGGCCTTGCCTGCGCATGCCGTGCGCATCAAGGATATAGCCTCTTTTTCGGGCGTGCGTGACAACCAGCTCATCGGTTACGGCCTTGTGGTGGGCCTGGCAGGCACGGGAGATAAAAAGGACGCGGTCTTTACGCTCAGCTCCATGAAAAACATGATGGACCGCATGGGTATCGGCGTGGATTCTTCGGCGCTCAAGACCAAGAACGTGGCCTCCGTAATGGTGACGGCCCGCATGCCCGTATCCGCCAAGCCGGGTACGCGCCTTGACGTCACCGTGTCTTCCGTGGGCGACGCCACATCGCTTTTGGGCGGCGTGCTGCTGCAAACGGCCCTCAAGGGCGTGGACGGCAAGATATACACCCTGGCCCAGGGGTCGCTGACCGTGGGCGGTTTTTCCAGCCAGGGCAAGGCTGCCAGCGTGAGCAAGAACATTTCCACCGTGGGGATCATTCCCGGCGGGGGCATTGTGGAGCGGGGCATTCCCTTTGAGTTCAACCAGCAGGACAAGCTCACCCTGCACCTGCGCACGGCGGACTTCAGCACGGCCCAGCAGGTTGA
>NZ_JBAIYW010000094.1:0-5210 GCF_036763055.1 Desulfovibrio sp. 1214_IL3152
TAGGGGCTTGCGCGACTCAAAGTCCTGGTTGCGTTCCTGCTGGCGGGCAAAGACCAGAAAGCCCGTATGGGCGTTCATGCGGTCTTCGGGGCGCAGACGGTCGGCCACCGGCTTCCACTGGCGGATGAGTATCTCGCAGACCTCCACATCGGCAAAGGGGCCGCGTTCAAGGCCCAGCAAAAGCTTGCTCACCTGATCCACCGTGGGCAGCAAAAAGCCGAAGCTCGCGCCGGGGCGCACGGCCGCAATGGCATGGTCGAGGTATTCCCAGGGGGTGCGCACGTCCAGAAAAAGCGCGTCCGCGCCGGTAACGGCAAAGCCTTCGGCCACGTCACGGTGGTGCAGCTCCACATTCTGGCCCACGCCCGCCCATTCAAGGTTGCGGCGGGCCAGCGCCATAAATTCTTCGCGGGCCTCGTGGCTGACCACGCGCCCCGTGGGACCGCAGAACCAGGAGAGCCCCGTTGTCAGGCCGCCGGAGCCGCAGCCCGCCTCAATGATGGTGCGGCCCGGCCCGGCTCCGAGGCGCAGGCAGATATAGGCGATGTCCTTGGGGTAGATGATCTGCGTCTGACGCTTGAGCGTCTTGAGGCGGTCATAAAGGGTGGCTTCCATGACCTGTATTGGCACTTGCTGGTTGGTGTAGATCACGCTGCCGAAATCGCAGCGGGCCACATCAGCGGCCGGTAAGGCGCCGTCATTGCTGTGCCAGTCCTGACCTTCGGTCAGCTTTTTGGTGTAGCGGCGGCCCTTGGGGGTCACATAGACAACAAGAGAACCGTAGGGAATCATGAATTTCCTTTGTGTTGCGGCGTTGGCGCGCGGTATCGGGCATCATGAGGGGGCCGTGCGGCCCCCTCTGTAAAAAAGCGTCTCCGGCCTGCGCCGGGCCAGTTTGTTCCTGACATGGCAAGCTTTCAACCGCGCAGGCTGAAAGCACGTTCCTCTAGACAGTGTCTAAAACATCTGGCGCATAAGGTCTTCGCCGCCCTGCGAGGTGTCGACCACGCTGTCGTCCTCAGTGGTGGCGGCTGTGGCCGAAACGCCCTGTATGGGCATGTCGGAGCGGAAAGCAAGCCCGTCCATCATGGTGATGCCTTCGGGCATGGTAAAATCGTCCGCAGGGTAGCGGTCTTCCACTTCCACACGATAGTAGCGGAAGATGGGCGCGGCGGTACGCCCGCCCTGTTCCAGGCGGCCCAGAGACTGTAACTGGTCGTAGCCCACATAAACGCCCGTGACAAGGTGCGGTGAAAAGCCCACAAACCAGGCGTCGTGCTCTTCGTTGGTGGTTCCGGTTTTTCCGCCGATGTTGAATCCCTGCACCCTGGCGCGGCTGCCCGTACCCGCATTGACCACCTGCTTGAGCAGGGTCGCCATGATATAGGCGTTCTGCGGGGTGACGGCCTGCCACTGCTCCACGTCCTGGCGGTAGAGCACACGGCCCTGCGGGTCGCTTATGGACGTGATGATGCGCGGGCGCACGCCGATGCCCTTGTTGGCAAAGGCAGCATAGGCCTGGGTAAGGTTGAGGGGCGAAACGGCCACAGCCCCGAGGCTGACAGAAAGCTCCTGCGGAAAATGGGGTTCAAGACCCAGCGCCTTGGCCCTCTGGATCACATTGGCAATGCCTACCTGCTGGGCGATCCGCACGGTGCAGGTATTGCGCGAGAGCGCCAGTGCCTGATGCAGGGGCAGCTCGCCCTTGTAGTTCTTTTCGTAGTTTGAAGGCCGCCATACCTCGTTGGTATAGGGATTCACATAAACAAAAGGCGCATCAAGCACAGTAGAGGCGGCGGTAAAGCCCATATCCAGCGCCGTGGAGTAAACCACGGGCTTGAAACTGGAGCCTGGCTGACGGCGGGCCTGGGTAGCGCGGTTGAAATGGCTGTCGCCGAACTGATAGCCGCCGATAAGGGCCACCACATCGCCGTTTTCAGCTTCCACCGAGGCAATGGCCCCTTGCACTGCCGGTTCCTGCTGCAGCAGCAGGGAAATGGGAGCACCTTTTTTGGCGGTCGAAGGGTCAAAGGGGATGGTTTTCTTTTCCTTGCGGCCCTTGGCGTTGGTTTCGCTCACCGTGGTTTCCGCTGCGGACACCCAGATCAGGTCACCGGGGCTGACCACGAGCCTGGCATCCTTGACGGCCGGGGCGTAGATGCCCGCCACTTTGGGATTGGGCTTGCGCGCCCATGACATGTTGCTTACGGGGATAAGGCCGGTATAGCCCTGGCCCAGGCTTACGCGGGCCTCTTTGGCGTCGGCGGAAACAACAAGGGCCTTGACCCAGTTGCTGCCTGCAAGGTCCAGAGGGCTGAAAGTTTTTTGCGCGGCAAAGGCTTTCTGCTGTTCGGCATTCAGCTTTTCCAGCGGGCCGCGCCAGCCCTGGCGCTTGTCCAGTTCTTCCAGTCCCTGCCGCAGGGCTGCCCCGGCGGCGTACTGGTGGGACGGGTCCATTGAGGTATGCACGGTAAGGCCCGCTTCGTACACGTAGTCCACGCCGGACTTGTCCGTTTCTATCCCCAGAGCCTTGAGGTTCTGTTCCGTAAAAAATTCTATGAGCAGGCGGCGGGTTTCTTCAAGATACCACAGGGCCGCGCCCCCCATGCCTTCGGGCATGCTCCAGTACACCAGAGGCTCGGCGGCGGCTTTTTCGTATTCTTCGGGGCTGATCCACTTGAGGTCGCGCAGGCGGCCCAGAACGTACATCTGACGGTTCTTGGCCTCTTCCGGGCGGCGGAAGGGATTGTACGTGCTGGGGGCTTTGGGCAGACCGGCAATAACCGCGCTTTCGGCCAGGGTAATGTCCGAAGCGTGCTTGCCGAAATAGGTGCGTGCGGCCGCTTCCACGCCGTAGGCGTGCTCGCCCAGATATATCTGGTTCAGGTAGATGGTAAGGATCTGGTCCTTGGTATAGGTTTTTTCCAGATCATAGGCCAGAATGGCCTCTTTCATCTTGCGGGTGTAGCTGCGCTCGGAGGTCAGCAAGAGCTGCTTGATGAGCTGCTGGGTGATGGTGCTGCCGCCCTCGCCCTGACGCCCCTTGCGAAAGTTGTTGATGGCCGCGCGCAGGATGGCAGTGGGGTCCACGCCCATGTGCCGGTAGAAAGCGTCGTCTTCCGCCGCCAGAAAGGCCAGGGGCAGAAAACGCGACATTTCCTTGAGGCCGATGACAAAGCGTTTTTCATGATACAGCGTGCCAAGGGTGGAGCCGTCCCGCGCAAGAATGACAGACGCCTGAGGCTGCTTGTATTCAGCAATGCGGTTGATATCCGGCAGGTCGCGTGAGGCCCAGTAAAAGAGCATGACCACAGCGCCGCCACCAAGAAGGCCGCATACCAGTAGTATACCCACCAGCCAGAGGGTGAGCTTTTTCCACGACAGACGAATTTTCATGGCAGGGCGATACCGTTTTTTTGCCCCGGCGTAAAGTATGCGCGCAATCCCGCGCCGGGCTGGTTGTTGTGGATGACGCGCCGGGAAGGCTTTTTGCCGGATGTTGCCATGTGCTGGCAAAAAGCCTTGGGAAAAAATGAAACAGACCCGGATTCGGGAGGTTCCGGCAGAATGGAGCGTTACGCTCTGTAGATGAGGATAGTTCAGCTTCCGGTCTTTGCAAGGCCCGGCGTGGCTTTTACAAAAAAATGAAAATTAAAAGAGTTCTGATTTTTTGTAAAAATAAAAAGCGGAAGGTTTCCCTTCCGCTTTTTTTCCGAATGTAGTGGCGGACTACACGCAGCCGGTGGGCTTGGGCAGGCCGGCCATTTTGCAGGCGCCCTTGCCGGGACCGGAGGGGAAGAGTTCGTACACTTCCTTCAACTTGTAGCCGGTGTTCTTGGACAGAATGCGGACCATGGGAGCGATGCCGTTCTTCTTGTAGTAGTCCTGCAGGAAGTCAAGGATCTTCTGGTGGTCAGCGGTGATTTCGGAGATGCCTTCGGATTCCTTCACATAATCCATCCATTCGGGGCACCAGTCGTCAAAACGCAGAAGGAAACCGTCTTCGTCAACTTCAAAGCTTTTGCCTTTATAGGTGATCTCAGCCATGCGTGTGTCCTCCTTGGACAGATAGTACTCAACCTCGCCGGAACGATATGCTCCAGGCGCAGCCAACCGGGGTTACCCGGCCGAATTCCTCCAATGGGCGCGAAAGCATAATGCAATCACAACGAATGCCTTTATGCCATAAAAAAATTTTGATGGCAAGCCCTGACAGCTTTTTTTGGTCTGCCCCACTGATTCAGTCAAGATTTTTTTCCAGCGATCCTGAAAGGATGTGCTAATCTTGATTGGGTTGATCAAGCATTTTGCCGAATGCAGTACAGCACACGTCCGAGCTTTGCAACCTCTTCCATCAGGGTGTTTTCGGCCGCGGCGTTTTTAAGCTCACGCACCCGGATGAATATGTGACGATTGCCGTCCTCGTTGCTTACGGTCAGAACGGACAGCAGGCGCGCGTTGTGGGCGCGCAGCAGGTCAAAGAGGGGGCGGGCCGTGCCGGGCAGGTCGGGCAGCTCTATGGCGAACTGAAGGCCGCCAAGGCGCGCGCCGGTGATGTCCACCAGAGCCTTGAACACGTCATGGTCTGAAATAATGCCCACCAGCTTGCCGCTTTCTTCCACCACGGGCAGCCCGCCGATCTTGTTGTCGAGCATGATCAGGGCCGCCTGTTCCACCGTGTCGGAAGGTTTGACGGTCATGGGGTTGGCCGTCATAATGTTTTTGGCCTTGAGTTCGGCGAGCAGGTAGTGCATTTCGTACATGTCGAGCGTGGTGGCCTTGGAGGGGGAGGCGTCGCGCACGTCACGGTCAGAAATAATGCCCACCACGCGGCCCTTGTCGTCAAGCACGGGCAGGCGGCGGACATGGTGGTCTTTCATGAGCTTGCCCACCTTTAGCAGAGACGTCTCCGGGGTGACGCTCACAACATCGGTGGTCATCCAGTTTTGTACGGGCATGCTTCCCTCCGGTTTTCGATACGTTTCAGAGTTGGACGGCTGCGGAACACAGCGGCCTTTTTCTCTTTATACAACAACAGGCGGATGCTGCACAAGTGCGTCCGGGGAAGCCCCCGGCGCGGCGCGCAACGGAGATGAAAGCATGGTGGATGTGTATCTGGATTGCAGCGGCGGCATCAGCGGCGATATGACCCTGGCCGCTCTGGCCCATCTGGGCGCGAACTTTGCGCCGCTGACGGCAGCGCTGGAAAA
>NZ_JBAIYW010000082.1:0-5203 GCF_036763055.1 Desulfovibrio sp. 1214_IL3152
GCTGGAACTGCGCGCGCGTGCGCGGCGGCTCAAGGCGGACAAGGGCCTCGGCATGGTGGTGGTGGACTACCTGCAGCTTATGCGCACCAGCCGCCGCACCGATTCGCGCGAACTGGAAATTTCAGACATTTCCCGCTCCCTCAAGGGACTTGCCAAAGAAATGCACGTGCCTGTGGTGGCGCTGTCGCAGTTGAACAGAAAGGTGGAAGAACGCAGCGACAAGCGGCCCATGCTTTCCGACCTGCGCGAGTCCGGCGCTATCGAGCAGGACGCGGACGTCATCATGTTCGTCTACCGTGATGACGTGTACAAATTCGTCAAGCCTGCCGAGCGTCCTCCCCAGGGCGTGGCCGAAATCATTATCGGCAAACAGCGCAACGGGCCTGTGGGTGTGGCGGAGCTTATGTACATGTCGCCCTATACTTCATTTGAGGACATGGCCCCGGACTGGTCGCCGCCGCCCTCTGAAAGCGGGGGATAGGTTTTTCGCAAAAGCGTGCCGCTCTGGCGCGCTTTTGTTTTTTTGCGCTGCCGTGCCCCGTGCCCCGTGCCGCGACTGCGCGGCGTTGCCCTGTGCGAACTCCGTAGTGCTGTGGCTGTTGACGCCCGCATCGTGCTTCAATATCCGGTCTGTCAGATGCAGATATGCGTCGTGGAGACAGGGCGGCGATTCGTATTTCTGTAAAAAATTCCTTCGATTTTTCAAGATCAGATAAAAACACCGATTTTTCGCGCATGCGATATCCTATATGCGGACAAGAGATCGGGGGCTTTTTTGTGTAAAACGCCGTGACGAGAGGGCGGTTCTGCTTTTTGGGGCGGCTCGATTGCGCATAATTTCACACGTAAGGGCCTCATTTTTATGTCTGTTGTGTTGATTTGTAGTATGATTGTTTAGACAAACAGTTCGTATTGTTACTGCACAAGTCGCGCCTATCACATGTAAAAGCTCTGGTTTTGATGCAGCGCCTCTTTGCAGTGCAGATGGATTGTTGATAATGGTTCGCCTGCGCAGGCGTATAACATTCTGAAGCCATTGAATATCTTTTGCTTAAAACCTTCAGTTATTTCATTGCGTCCCATGTTTTTATCACGCAAAAAACGCGCAATGCCAACTTTTTTTAGTGCTTTCGTTGACAAGCTCGTCAAAGCGTGTTTCTGTGACTTGCATGGGCCGCGTACCGGTAATACGTTTTATCGGGTGTAAGCGCGGGAAGATTGTTTTTTTTGAGAGGGTGTTTCATGTCCAAGTCCATCTATGTCGGGAACCTTCCCTGGTCTGCTACTGAAGAACAGGTTCAGGATCTTTTTGCCGAATACGGCAACGTTCTGTCTGTGAAACTTGTCAGCGACAGGGATACCGGCCGTGCCCGCGGCTTCGGCTTTGTGGAAATGGAAGACGGCGAAGCCGACTCCGCCATTGAAGCTCTTGACAACTTCAGCTTCGGCGGTCGCACGCTTCGCGTCAACGAAGCCAAACCCAGGGCTCCTCGCCAGCCCCGCTACTAGGGTTCAGCAACAACATAACGCCCCTTGATTTTTGGGGCGTTTTTTGTTCGTTGCGCTTTTAACTCCGCACAGGCACTGCGCCTTGGGGCGTAACAACGGCGGTGCGGCACGGTTTATTTGACTGCGGCGGGCAGGCAACTCCCTGAACGGTGTGCCCCTTCACGGGTTTAGCCAGCCCGCTCCATATGAGCGCAGGCAGCCTGGGTTATCTGCGCTTACGCTTTATGGGCCTGATGCGCCGTGAGGGCGCGCCTCCGCACAACCCACCCTTTGCCGTATTTTCTTTCGGCCTTTTCCACCTTGCTCTCCCGCTTGCCTCTCCCGAAGCAGGCTAACTTTGCGAATGCATGTTCTCAAGGTTTAAAACACATCCGTTGCGGTGCTTCGCAGGGCAGATAAGCTGTGCGAATAAAATAGAGCAGATAAAACAGCGCAGTTGAGACATCTCTGCTCAGCAGAGCGTGAGCCTTCCCGGCGAGCACCTGCTCTCGCAGCCGTCAGAACAATTTCAGCGAGACTCTGCCTGGCTGCCTGTGCGCTTTTGCCGCAAAGGGGGGCCAGTCCCTTTGCGACCGGCTTCTTTGCGCAGCCATTTGGAACGGCCCTTTTGGTCAGCCCGGGCGGGCCTCCTGTGCTGTGATGCAGCGTAGCCCCGTGCAAGGAACTTGCCGGGAAAAATATTTTGCGGCGCGGGCGGCTCTTGCCGACCATTTCTTTGTGTGGTCAGCCTTGCCGAGCGCTGTAATTTTTGCAATGATGACCATGACGCTTCTGCCGGATAAACAGACCACTATCCACAACTTGCCCGGCGCAACAATCCTTGAGGAGGCAGCATGCTCAACCCCAACCAATGTGTGCTTTACAGCGGCGGCGCCGCCGGTACTGAACAGTTTTTCGGCGCTCTGGCTGAAAGCTGGGGCATGGAGGAAGTGAATTACAGTTTTGAGGGGCATCAGATGGAGCGCACCCGTGGCGTGCGCGTTCTTACCTCTGAAGAGCTGGCCCTTAAAGATGTGAGCCTTACCTACGTGTCGCGCCTCATGAATCGCGAGTACACGCGCGCCCCCCTGTTTCGCAAGGTGTTGCAGTCCATTTGCTGGCAGGTCAGCAGCGGCGACCAGATTATCGTGATCGGAGCCATCCAGCCCGACGGCACTGTCAAGGGCGGAACTGGCTGGGGAGCGGAATTTGCCAAGATTTGCAACAAGCCCCTGCTGGTTTTCGATCAGGCCAAGAACGCCTGGTTTGATTGGCGCAAAGATAAATGGGTGCAGGTTGAAAACCCCGCCATTGAGCAGGCCCATTTTGCCGCAACGGGTACGCGCTTTCTTGAAGACAACGGCCGCGTCGCCATCCAGAATCTGTTTGCCCGTTCGTTTACGCGCTGATAGTTCGGCTTTTTCTCCCGGCCCGGCAAGTTGTCCGGGCCGGGGTTCCGGCCTGTGCCGTGCCTCAGGGGACGGCCGTTTGCCGTGTGCTGTTGGCTGCGGCATCTTCTTTTTCTATTCGGAGAATCCATGAGTCATCAATTCAGCCCAGAGGAACAGGCCGTTTTGCGCATAGTGCAGGCCAACCTGCCCGACAGCCTGACACCCTATGCCGACCTGGGGGAGCAGGCGGGCATGACAGAAGCCCAGGTGCTTGACCTGCTTGGCCGCCTCAAGGCGTCGGGGGCCATCCGGCGTTTCGGCGCGAGCATCAAGCATCAGAAAACCGGGTGGACCCACAACGCTATGGTCGCGTGGAAGGTCACGCCCGACCAGGTGGACGACTGCGGCCGCAAGGCGGCAGAGCACAGCCATATTTCGCACGTCTATTACCGCCCAAGTTCCGCCCCTGACTGGCCCTATGAGATGTACACCATGATTCATGGCCGCAGCGAGGCCGAGTGCCTTGGCGTGGTGGAGGATGTCAGGCGTGCCACTTCCCTGAAAGAGCACGCCATCCTGCGCAGCCTCAAGGAACTGAAAAAAACTTCCATGACGTATTTTACCTAGAGCAGGTTAACTTTGAGAATGTACATTCTCAAAGTTTAAGCCACGCTCGCTTCGCTGCTTAACCGCGCAAGTAAATAGCTCTGCTGGCTTCGCGGCAGTCGTTGGCGAGCCTGCGAGCCTTACGAATGGCGACAGTGGTTGTGTGGAAACAAACCGCTCGTTACACATGCTGTCTGCAAGCGTAGTTTCCTGCGTTACAACTCCTGAAGCATCCGTAACTTCCTTTGTCGTAACGGCTGAAGCTGCGCTTGCATCTTTGCGGGGGGGCGGCTGCTCACGCAGCCGCCAGAGCAATTTTAGTGAAATTGCTCTGGCGCATTCCCGCTTCATATTTTGGCCGCCGCACCATTTTTTGCCAAATAGCGGCCCGGCGGTCTTACAGCAAAGTGGCTTTATTCCGCTGCCGGGACTTGAAACTTTGCGTCCGCCTCCATATAGTTATGGAAGAACGACTGTAGCCAGCGGCTACGGGGGAGTATTGCGAACCCTATGAGTACTGTACGCGAAACCGCTGTGGGCCTTTTTGTGCTGATTGGCCTGCTTTGTGTGGCCTATCTGACCATCAAGCTCGGCAAAATGGAAGTTTTGTCCGGCAAGGGCTACGAGCTTACTGCCAATTTCGACTCTGTTTCCGGCCTGCGTGTCGGGGCGGACGTGGAAATGTCCGGCGTGCCGGTGGGCAAGGTGATCAGCATCAGCCTGGACCCGGACCCCATGCGCAATCAGGCCGTTGTGCGTCTGCGCCTTGACAAGGACCTGCACCTCTCGGACGACAGCATAGCCTCCATCCTGACCAGCGGCCTCATAGGCGACAAATACGTCAGTATTTCCAGGGGCGGCTCAGACCATATTCTCGCCCCCGGCGACAGCATTACGGAAACAGAATCCGCCGTTGACCTCGGCTCTCTTATCAGCAAATACGCCTTCGGAGGAGTGAAATAAACATGCTCACCCATGCGCTTCCGCGCCGAATCACCCTTGCTCTGTGCGGCTTTCTGCTGGCTCTTGTGCTGCTGCCCGCCGGGGCGCAGGCCAACTCTCCTGCCCGGCAGGCCCTTGAAACATCTACAAACCGCATACTGAACTTCATAAAAAATCCCGACTATGTGAACCCCGCCTCACGCGGCCCCATCCGCCAGCAAATTGAAGACGAGGTTCTGCATATATTTGATTTCAATGAATTCTCCTCACGTACCGTAGGGCCGCGCTGGCGCAGCTTTACACCGGAGCAGAAAAAGGCCTTCAGCGACGCCTTTGCCGACCTGCTCATCAATACCTATCTCAACAAGATTGACGGCTATAACGGCGAACAGGTGCTCTATACGGGCGAGGTGAGCTCGGCCAAGGGCGACCGCACCGAAGTGCGCACCGTGGTCACCATGAAGGACGGCAAAAAAGTTCCCGTGGCTTACCGCATGCTGCCCAAAAACGGCAAATGGCTTGTATATGACGTGTTGATAGAAAACATCAGCCTGGTGAAAAACTACCGCACCCAGTTTCAGGACATCCTGAATACCGACTCGCCGGAAAACCTCATTGCGCGCATCAAGGCCAAGGCAATGGAAGTGCGGCAGGAACATGATAAATAATCATTGTTTGCGCCGGATGCGCCTGCTGGCCTTGAACCTTCTGCTGCTGGCGGGCCTTGCCTGCGCTTTTGCCGAGGAATCCGTGGCAGCCCGGGGCGGGCGGCAGGA
>NZ_JBAIYW010000208.1:0-5180 GCF_036763055.1 Desulfovibrio sp. 1214_IL3152
GCGCCAGTGCGGCGTGACGGTGCTGGGCCTGTGCAATGTGGTTGGCTCGTCCATTGCCCGTGAGGCTTCTGCCGTGCTTTACACGCAGGCAGGCCCGGAAATCAGCGTGGCATCCACCAAGGCCATGTGCAGCCAGATGCTCATGCTGACCCTCATGGCGCTCTATTGGGGCGTGCGCAAGGGCTGCCTGTCTGCCGGGGAATGCCGTGAGCACCTCACGGTGCTTGAAAACCTGCCCGCCCTGCTGGACGACAATCTGCCCGCCCTGCACGAGCGTGCCAAGGAGATCGCGCGCAAATACTCGCAGGTGCACAATTTCTTCTATCTCGGACGCGGCCACTGCTATCCGCTGGCTCTGGAAGGTGCGCTCAAGCTCAAGGAGCTTTCCTACATCCACGCCGAAGGCTATGCCGCCGGCGAGATGAAGCACGGTCCCATCGCCCTTATTGATCCGAATTTTCCCACCTTTGCCCTGGCCCTCAATGACGCGCTCTTGCCCAAGGTCAAGTCCAATATGGTGGAAGTGCAGGCCCGTCAGGGCAAGGTTATTGCCCTCACCAACAAGGGTGTGGAACTGGACGTCGAGGACCGGTGGGATATCCCCGAACTGCCCGCGCCGCTTTCTGCCTTTGCTGCTCTGCCCGCGCTTCAGCTTTTCAGCTATGAAACTGCGGATTATCTGGGCAAGGATGTGGATCAGCCCCGCAATCTGGCAAAGAGCGTTACGGTTGAATAGCGCGTAATCTAGAGCAGTTTCACTTTGAAATTGCTCTGGCGACTGCGCGAGCAGACGCCCGCCGCGAAGGCGTAAGCGCAATTTATTTGCGCGGTTAAGCGCCGAAGCGAGCGTGTTTTAAACTTTGAAAATGTACATTTTCAAAGTTAATCTGCTCTAGAGCAATTTCACTTTGAAATTGCTCGGACGGCTGCGTGAGCAGACGTTCGCTACGGAGGCGTAAGCGCAGTTTATCTGCGCGGTTAAACGCCGAAGTGAGCGTGTCTTAAACTTTGAGAATGTATATTCTCAAAGTTAATCTGCTCTATAAGAATAACTTGATATATATGGCCGACCCGGAATCTCCGGGTCGGCTTTTTTGCGTCGTTTCACGGTAAGGCTGCCTTATGTTTTCCGGCATGAAAATGGGCAGCCATGCGTCGTTAAGAGCATTCAAGACTGCTTTCCTATGTAGAATTTTTTGGCTATACTGGCTGAGCGCTCCGAAAAAAATGACGGTTTTTTGGAGCCTCCAATCTGCCCACTCCGGCAAAGACATACCATGGACAAACTGGCAAAAAGAAAAATCCGTATATTTTATTATGTTACTGGGCTGTTGGCGTTGATTTTGATGTCGGTGGCCCTGTCAATTCCGTATTTCATTTCGGTGCGCGATCAGTTTGACAAAATGGTCGAGGAATCAAAATCCCGTATTTTTTCAGAGAAAAAACAGTCCCTTGTGGAAAGGGTGGAAAGGCTCGACGCACAAATCAGCGCCATGCGCACCACTGTGTATGCGGAATACCAGACCATGGCAAAAGCCTTGTGCGCTATGCTCGGCACACTGGGCATGAGCACCAGCAATATAGTTGAGGCTTTTGACCCCCTGACGAGCAAGCGTACCACACGATTCGCCCTGCATATGCCAGGCATTGGTCTTGCTGTTTTTGACAGGGCCGCCAAGAAAATTCTGTGGACGGATGAAGAAGACCTCGCCCATCTGCTGCTGGAGCGGCTTATGAAGGGGCGGACCGAGCCGTCAACGGATTTTCCTGTCTGGGCTGTGGGGCAGATTGGGGGGGCCCGGGAAGTTGTTGTTTTCGGTACGGACTGGGCCGTGGATGAAATCGCCAAAAAACGCTGCAAGGCCATTATCCGCAGCGTACGGTTTTCTCTTAACCAGTACGTATGGATCAATGAGGTGCACAACTACAGCGGCGGCCCGGGCTATGCCGTGCGGGCCGTGCATGTTGGCGAGCCGGATACCGAGGGCATGTCCCTGTCCACAGAAATGGCGGATATCAAGGGCAACCTGCCGTACAAGGAAGAGCTGGAAGGCGTTGTTGCGCACGGAGAGATATTTTTAACCTATTATGCAAAAAAACCTGGTTCTGACGAGATAAGTGAAAAGCTCACATACGCAAAATTATACAAGCCGTTTAACTGGATTGTATGTACGGGCATCTATACCGACGATATGGATTCCATCGTACAGAAGCGTGAAGACGATTTCCGGAGCGCATTCAATGACCAGATACTCTCCTTTGTCAGAATCATCTCCATAATGGCCCTGATGTACGCCGTTCTGATGATTTTTTTCGAGCGGCACCTGACGGGCATGGTTGATGGCTTTATTGCCAAGCTTAAGGAAGACGAAACCGCACTGCGGGAAGAGAAAAACAAGCTCGACGAGGCATACAACAAGCTTGAGCGCGTCGCCTACTATGATTTTCTTACGGGGTTGCTCAACCGGCGCGCCATGTATGAGCGTATTGAAGAGGAACTTTCGCGCGCGCAGCGTGAGGGACTGCAATTCTGCCTTGTGCTGGCCGATATCGACCATTTCAAGGTTGTGAATGACACCTACGGGCATGACGCGGGCGATATGGTGCTGCGCTCCGTTGCGAAAATTTTTCAGAACAATATCCGTCATGAAGACTGCGCCTCCCGCTGGGGCGGCGAGGAGTTTCTTATTCTGGCTATTTCCTGCGGCCTTGCGGATGGCCTTACGCTGGCGGAAAAGCTGCGCAAGACCGTGGAGCAAACCCCCATCCGCACAGAAACGACGATCATCAATGTCACCATCACTCTGGGAGTGGTGGAATACACCAGGGGCAAGGCGTTCAACGAACTTATCAAAGAGGCGGATTTTTATCTTTACGAGGGCAAACGCCAGAGAAACTGCGTCATGTCCAGTTCCGGTACGGTGAAGGAAGACTAGGGCTGGCCCCGGTCAGGAGTCTTTGCGGGGAAGGGGGCCGTTTGCGAGGGCTTTGGCTTGCGGTACTCTGCGCATCTATCCGAGTTTTAAGGTATACTTTGCAGTCTGGGCGCGTGCGGCCTGTCCCTCGGTGACTTGCGGCATGGTGGCCCCGCATGCCCGCGGCGGCTTTTTGCCTGTGACAGCATCACAAAAGCCGCGCCAGCCCCTGCACTGCCCTTTTAACAGGAAATATTATCACCTTGTCAGATTGGCGGAAATGGTCTAGATTCTTAGCCGTAAAACAGCGCATACCGTCCCGCGCCATGCGGGCATGGTTGCAGCGTCGGGGTTTCGGCGCTGCAAAAGCCGATTACGCGGCAAAGCGCGTCTGCCGCAGCAATGAGGTTATCATGGCCCGTAAAAAAAATACCGGCATCTATGTAGCGGCGCTGCTGCTTTTTCTTGGCGGCGTGGGCTATCTGGTGTATTCCGGCTTTTCGGAAAACAGCGTCTACTTTCTGAATGTTTCCGAAGCTCAGGCCGCCACGCCGGACAAGCTGGCTTCCGCCCGGCTTTTCGGCACGGTCGCCCCTGACGGCATTGAAAAGTCCGCGTCGGGAACCGGAGTCAATTTTCTTCTTGCTGACAAGGACAATGCCGGTCAGTCCATAAAGGTGCGCTACAGCGGAACCGTCCCCGATACCTTCAAGGCGGGCGCCGAGGTCATTGTGGAAGGCGGCATGGACGCCCAGGGCCACTTTGTGGCAAAAACCCTCATGACCAAATGCCCGTCCAAATATCAGAAAGAAAATCGCCAGAGCTGACGTCAGCCCCTGATGGAACAACAGGCCCGGCATTGCCGGACACATCGCGCATGGGGCGCGCTGCCGTATCCGGTATGGCGCATGACCCCGCAGCACGGTCCACGAGGCCGGTAAAAGGAGTTACATGTACGTTTTTGCCTTTGCCCTCCTTCTTTTGGCCTTGCTCGCCTCCCTGGGCGGCGGCGGTCTGGCCCTGCTGCAACTGTGGCAAGGACGTGAAGACTCCCTGCGTCTTGTTGAAAAGGCCCATATAGCGGTCAGCGGCGCGCTGCTCATTGCTTCGGCCATACTGCTGCACGCGCTTTTCTGGTTTGATTTTCAGGTGCAGTACGTTGCCAGCTACACGGACCGCATCCTGCCGGTTTTTTACCGGCTTACGGCTTTTTGGGCCGGGCAGCCCGGCTCCATGCTTTTCTGGGCGCTGGCCGTGGGCGTCAGCGGTTCTCTCTTCGCATGTACGCGCGCCTATAAGGGTATCAGCCGCTCCACGCGGCTGTGGTACTGGGCCTTTTTTTATACGATCATGGCTTTTTTTGCCCTTATCCTTACCAACTGGAGCAATCCCTTCATGCTCCAGAATCCTGTTCCCGCTGACGGCAACGGCCTGAACCCCCTGCTGCAAAACCCCGGCATGATCATTCACCCGCCCCTGCTTTTCCTGGGGTACGGCGGTTTTACCATCCCCGCCTGTCTTGCTCTGGCCCAGGCCCTTTCAGGCAAGGCCGACACCGAGGGGGAATGGTTCCGTATCTCGCGCCCGGTGATCATTCTGGCCTGGCTGTTCCTGACGGCCGGCATCGTGCTCGGCGCGTGGTGGGCCTATATGGAACTTGGCTGGGGCGGCTACTGGGCCTGGGACCCGGTGGAAAACGCTTCACTCATTCCCTGGCTCATCGCTTCCGCAGCCCTGCATACCCTTATTGTCGAAGACCGCCGCAACAAGCTTGGGCGCGTCAACGTGGCTATGATGGCCCTGACCACGGTTTCGGCCTTTTTCGCCACATATCTTGTCCGCAGCGGCGTTATCGATTCCGTGCATGCCTTTGGCGACGGCAGCGTGGGAACTCCCCTGACCTTGTTTATTCTGGCGGGACTGGCTGTTTCCCTGTGGGTTCCGCTGACAAGCCCCTGCAGGGGCCGTCCCCTGTCCGGCCTGGACAGCCGCGAGGGCTTTCTGACCCTTGTGGCCTGGGTGCTGTTGGCGCTTGCGGGTATTATTCTTGTAGCCACCATGTGGCCTGTCATCAGCAAGCTGTGGTCTACCGCGCCGCGTGGCCTTGACGCCAACTTTTACAATCGCGTCTGCCTGCCCCTGGGCGCGCTGCTCATGCTTATGATGGCGGCCTGCCCCTGGCTTGGCTGGGGCGGCGGCGTGCGCAACAAAAAAGCCTTTTTTGCCGTGGTGGCTGCTTTTATTGTCAGCGGCGCGGCTATCTGG
>NZ_JBAIYW010000460.1:0-5175 GCF_036763055.1 Desulfovibrio sp. 1214_IL3152
GACGGCATGCTGGCTGCAGCCGGGCAGCTGGAGGAAGTGGTCACCATCATTTCTTCGGCATCCAACCAGCTTACGGCGCGCATCAGCCAGTCAAACCATATGTCGGCCGAGTCGGCGACCCGCCTGAGCGAGGCGGCAACTGCCATGAACGAGATGAACTCCACCGTGCGCGAGGTGGCGGGCAACGCATCAATGGCGTCGGGCGTGTCTGACGAAACCAGGGGCAATGCGGAAAACGGCGCGCATATCGTGCGCCAGGCCCTGCAAAGCATTGACCAGGTTCACAAGGTTTCTCTGGTGCTCAAAAAAGACATGAACCAGCTCAATGAGCATGCCCAGGCCATCAACCGCATTATGGGCGTCATATCCGACATAGCGGACCAGACCAACCTGCTGGCGCTTAATGCGGCCATTGAGGCTGCCCGGGCCGGAGACGCCGGGCGCGGCTTTGCCGTGGTGGCGGATGAGGTGCGCAAACTGGCGGAAAAAACCATGGCTTCCACCCAGGACGTGGGAAATGCCATTACCGCCATTCAGGAAAGTACCGCCAAAAGCGTAAGCGGTATGGACAAGGCGGTGGAGGAAATTGAAACTGCCACCGGATTTGCCAGCCAGTCCGGCGAAGCCCTGCGCCAGATCGTCAGCAATGTGGAAACCACGGCAGACCAGGTGCGGGCCATTGCCACAGCCAGTGAAGAACAGTCCGCGGCCAGCGAGGAAATCAATCAGTCCATAGTGCAGGTCAATGATATGGTGGGGCAGACGGCCCAGGCCATGCGCGAAGCTTCCGGCGCGGTGGAAGACCTGGCACAGCAGGCCAAACGTCTGGGCGAGCTCATTACCAGCCTGAAACAGGCGTAAACGCCTGAGGCGCGGGCTCTGAACAGCGGCTCACGGGGCGCATCGTCGCCTGATTGCCTGTTCCGCTTGCCATGAATCAAAGAAAGTCCCCCGCATCGATCTGATGACGGGGGACTTTCTGGCAGCAGTGAACACTGTTTGCGCTTTTTCGGGGGTTTTGCCTTTGAGGATGTATTTCCCCAGACTTTACGGTGCGCACGTGCGGCGTTTTACAGCGCGTATGCGCAGTGTGCGTCTTTTTCGCAAGTCCTTCGGGTTCGCAAGTCCTTCGGGTTCGCAAGTCCTTCGGGTTCGCAAGTTTTTCGGGCAGCGGCTGCGGCAGGCTTGCGCCCTCGTGACGGGCGCCTGCCCGCGCAGCCGTCAGAGCTGTTTCAAGGCGAAACCGCTCTGAAACTGTCCTGTCTGTTTACTTTGCCAGCCAGGCTTCCACCAGTTCGGGGTGTTCTTTCATGAAGCGACGGGCATTTTTCATCGGGTCCGCGCCCTTTTCCTGATTCCAGGCCATAAGCTGCTGTAACTGCTCGGGAGTGGCGTAAGAGAATTTTGACAAAAAGGCGTAGGCTGCGGGGTGATCGTCCTTGAGCCCCTTGCGCGCCACATTGTAGATGCCTTCTTCACTGCCGAGACTGCCCTTGGGGTCTTCAAGGTAATGCAGGTTCCAGCGCCCGAACATCCAGTGGGGCGACCATGCCGTGACCACTATCCATTCCTTGTTGCGGATGGCGTCCGCCAGGCTTGAGGTCATGATGGTGTCGCTGCCTTCCAGCAGTTCCATATTGTCAATGCCGTAGTCTTTCATCAGCTTTTCCGTAAGCTGCATGACGCCCGCGCCGGGGTCGATGCCCACGATCCGCCCCTTGAACTTTCCGGCATTGGCCTTCAGTTCTTCCACGGACTTCAGCGGCACATAGTCGGGCACGGCCAGGCCAAGGCGCGCCCCGCCCGTGAGCTTGCCGAGCACTTCCACATTGTTTTTGACCTTGTTATGCATGTCTTTGTGGGTGTCGGGCAGCCACGCGGTCACCATGGCGTCGGCATCGCCGGTGGCAAGGCTTGTCCAGAGGATGGGCTGGGTCACGGGCAGCAGTTCCACCTTGTAGCCCAGCTTGTCTTCAAGCACAGCCTTTGCAAGGTGGCTTGAGGCATTGGCGCAGTCCCATTCCACGTAAACAAGCTGGAGATTTTTGTCCTCTTTTTTATCTTTTGCCATAGCTTCGGCTGAAAAGAACAGGGCAAAGGCCACGGCGAGAATCAGTATGCGAAGTTTCATTGGTCCTCCTTTTACAAGGTTTTTCTTTTGCCGGTCACGACAACGGCGCCGATGCGCGGCCCATGCGGACTGGTCATGGTCGCCCGTTCCGCCGTCGCGCATAAACGGGATGCCGCAACAGCAGTGCGGGTACGGGAGCTTTTAAAGCAGGTCCTTGAGCAGTCCGGCTTTGAAAAAAGCTGGAACGCGCGGCGCGGGTATTTGGAAACATCCGCGCCGCGAAATACTTGCAGGGCGAGCTGCTTCGTCAGCAAGCACTTCAAGGTTACATACCCTGATGGGCTTTCTTGCCGGAGCTTTTCTGCGCCAGCGCGCGGAAGAGGCGGTCAAGGGTGATGGCAACAATAACAATGCCAAGCCCGGCCTCAAAACCCATGCCGATGTTGAGGCGCTGAATGGCCTTCCACACTTCGCCCCCCAGGCCGCGCGCGCCGATCATGGCCGCGATGACGGCCATTGAAAGGGCCAGCATGATGGTCTGGTTTACGCCCGCGACAATAGTGGGCATAGCCAGGGGAAGTTCCAGCTTGTACAGGCGCTGCATGCGCGTTGCGCCAAAGGCTTCGGTGCATTCCACAAGATCGCGGGGAACCTGCTGTATGCCCAGGCAGGTGAAGCGTATGGCCGGAGGCACAGAAAAAATGACCGTAGCCACCACCGCACTGACCTTGCCGATGCCGAAAAAAGGAATGGCCGGTATAAGATAGACAAAGGCGGGCATGGTTTGCATGACGTCCAGCACGGGCATGACAATCTTGCGCGCCGTGGGGGACATGGCCGCAAGAATGCCGCAGGGTACACCCACCAGCACGGAAAGCAGCGTGGCTGAAAGCACCAGGGCCAGCGTGCTGATGGTGGGCGCCCACAGGCCGAGATTCCACAAAAGGCCAAAGCCCAGAGCCACGAATACAGGCAGGCCGGGCCTGCGCGTTACCCACCACGCCAGGGCCGCCAGAAGCAGAATAAAAAGCCACGGCGGCGGCAGCAGCAGAAATTCTTCAAAACGGTCCAGCAGGGCAAGCATGATGGCGGACCCGGCGCGGGTAACGCCGGAAAACTGCTCCACCAGAAATTCCACGCCGCTGTCAATATAGCCGGCCAGGGGCAATCTAGGCAGCATGCGCACCCCTCCTGTCATTATGCTCCACCAGCGCGCCCAGCAGCAGCCCACGCACGATGACGCCCTGCAGGCGACGGCGGCTGTCTACCACAGCCAGCGGGTAGGGCAATTCGGCCATAAGCGGCACAAGCTCTGTCACCGGTGTGTCAGGCGTCACCGTCACAATGTCCGTGCGGGTTATTTCAGTAAGGTCTGAACGTCCCGCGCTGACCAGGGCCTCGGCGTCATCGGCATTAAGAATGCCCACAAAGCGGCGGTGACGGTCCAGAACAAAAAGCGAAGCAATGGAGTGGATGCGCATTTTGCGCAGGGCAGCGCGCGGACCGTCCAGGCCAAGCACCGCAGTATCTTCGGAACGCTTCATGACGCTGGCGGCGGTCAGCACTTGCGAGGCGTCGGCCGATGCAACAAAGCGGGCTACGTAATCGTTGGCCGGAGCCTGAAGAATGTCTTCGGGCGTGCCGGTCTGCACAACGGCTCCGTCCTGAAGCAGAACAATGCGGTCACCGAGCTTGAATGCCTCGTTAAGGTCATGCGTAATGAAAACAATGGTTTTCTGAATGTCTTCCTGAAGCGACAGCAACTCGTCCTGCATTTCTTGCCTGATAAGGGGGTCAAGGGCGCTGAAGGCTTCGTCCATGAGCAGCACTTGCGGTTCAAGGGCCAGGGCGCGGGCCAGGCCCACGCGCTGCTTCATGCCGCCGGAAAGCTCACCGGGGAAGGAGTTTTTCCACTGTGCAAGGCCGACGCGCTCAAGCATTTCTTCGCTTTTTTTCAGGCGTTGGACTTCAGATACACCCATGACTTCAAGGCCAAAGGCGGTGTTCTGCAATACCGTGCGGTGCGGAAAAAGAGCAAAATTCTGAAACACCATGCCGAAACAGCGTTGTCGCACATGGCGCAACTCTTTGGCATTCATGGTGGTTATGTCCGCGCCGTCCACAAGAATACGGCCGGAGCTGGGCATGATCAGCCCGTTGAGGCAGCGCAGCAGTGTAGACTTGCCGCTGCCGGAAAGCCCCATGATGACAAGCAGTTCGCTGTCTGTAATATCAAGGGAAATGTCGCGCAGGGCCACCGTGGTGCGGGTTTTTCGCAGAATGTCCGCGCGTGAGGCGCCTTCGGCGGCCAGTTCGAGAGCCTGTTCCGGCTGTGGCCCGAAGACTTTAGAAATATTTTGGATAGAAATTTTTGCCATATACCCTCCTTCTGCCGTGGCATGGAAATGTCGCGGGTGTAGCCCGTAAACGGGCGAGTATATGGAAGGACGAACAATAATTGATCGTCAAAACGAACTTGCTGGAGTCATCAGCGTTGACGGCACCGGCAGATGAACGCCTCCTCGGTACAAACCGAACTTCCATAAAGTGTTATAAAAAGTATTGTGAGAACAAAACATCATATTGTGCAGAAAAAAATGGTTTATCTATTGTGATTTGCCTCCTTTGCTTACACCTGCCGGGTTGCCCTGGGGCGGGTACACGGGCCGGGGCGGAAAATTTGTGTCATTCACATTCATGTTGCACTATACTGCAATTGGTATGTGTAAATGAAGTATGACTCTTTTGCACATGTTACATAATGAAAAAAACTGTTTTTTCAGATATGCATTGAAGATTCTTTTAAGATGCGAACATGAATGTCGCTGAATCTACAGAAGCTGTGACATGATGCCGGGGGTATTCCGAAGAAAGTAGCAGGACGCCACGCTGTTTGATGTGATGTTCTGGAGATAATAAAGTAAAAAAACATACGATGCAAGGATGAATTTTATTTCTGCATTTATTTTCATATTTCGGGGCCTTGGCGCGGTCTTTTTGCCCGGTTGTGGCCTGTCTGCGGTTTTGTGTGGCGCGTTGGGCGCTGGCGGCGGGGGAGACCGCAAGCCGCAGGACAAGGCGCAAAAAGCCCGCTATGCGGCGGC
>NZ_JBAIYW010000039.1:0-5164 GCF_036763055.1 Desulfovibrio sp. 1214_IL3152
CGGTTGGTGGTGGCTACGGCCCGCTCGCCGTCGCCCAGAATTCCCATATGGCCCCCCAGGCAAGGCCCGCAGGTGCTTGGCCCCACAATGCATCCCGCTTCCATAAAGACCTCGATCAGTCCTTCGCGGAGGCACTGCTTCCACACCGTGGGCGTGGACGGCAGCACGATGCAGCGCACGTTTTTGTCCACCTTGCGGCCACGCAGTATTTCGGCGGCATCGCGCATGTCGCTGATGCGGCCGTTGGTGCAGGAACCGATAACAACCTGCTGTATGGCCGTATCGCGCACTTCAGAAACAGGTTTCACATTGGACGGCAGATGCGGACAGGCCACCACAGGCTCCTTGTCCGTCACGCTCATGTCCACCACGCGCTCATAGACCGCACCGGGATCGGCAGCCATATTATCCAGCACGCCGGGGCGCTTGTGCTCGGCGCAATAGGTGCGTGTTTTGGCGTCCACGGCAAAAAGCCCCACCTTGCCGCCTGCCTCGATAGCCATGTTCGCCATGCTCAGCCGCCCCTCAACGGAAAGGGCGTCCACCACGGGGCCGCCGAATTCCAGGGCCTTGTACAGTGCGCCATCCACACCGATGGCGCCGATAAGCATGAGCATCAGATCCTTGCCGCGCAGCCAGCGGGGCATGTCGCCACGGATATTGACCCGGATGGTGGGCGGCACTTTAAGCCAGGTTTCACCCAGGGCCATGCCCGCCGCAATGTCCGTGGAACCCATGCCCGTGGCAAACGCGCCGATGCCGCCATAGGTGCAGGTGTGGCTGTCCGCTCCGATAACAAGGTCGCCGGGACCCACCAGCCCCTGTTCCGGCAGCAGGGTATGCTCCACGCCGCAGTCACCGCCCTCATAATAGTGTACAATGCCCTGCTCTTCGGCAAAACGTCGGCTGATGAGCACCTGATTGGCCGAATCAATATCTTTCTGCGGAGTAAAATGGTCCATAACAAGAGCAATCTTGGCGCGGTCAAAAACACTTTTCGCGCCCATGCCGTAAAAGGATTTGATAGCCAGCGGACCGGTAATATCGTTGGCAAGCACCATAGACACGCGGCACTGGACGATCTGGCCGTCCTGTTCCACCACATCGTCCGTATGGGCTTGCAATATTTTTTGCGCAAGCGTCTGAGCCATGATCTGTTCTCCTTTGAAGCTTGAACCACCCGTTGAGGAATGCCCGGCGGGATTCGTTGCTGGATACATTCCCTTTTGGGGCGTGTGCCGGTCCAAAAGGGAATCTGCCATATCCGGGCTTTACAGTCTGGACCGAGGGGTTCCGTTTAACGCCGACGCCATGCCGCCGGTCATCCGTTCAGGAAAAAACGCCTATCCGTCGTGCTGACAATGCAGACGCGGCCCCTCTTCTTCCTTTTTCGAAAGATGGTTCAGGGCGTTGACATAGGCTCGGGCGCTAGCCACAAAAATATCGGGATGCGTCCCGCGCCCCACCGCGCTGTATTCCCCGTCGCGCAGGCGCACGGTTACCTCGCCCAGAGCGTCGGTTCCTCCGGTAATGGCGTTGATGGCGTATTGCTCAAGCTCAGCCTCGCGCCCCACCATGTCGGCAATGACATTGAAGAGCGCATCCACCGGGCCGACGCCAAATCCGGCACCGCTGCTTTCCTTGCCGTCCACGTCCATAATGACGGCGGCCGTGGGCGGCACGCCGCCGGCATCCGAGCTTTGCACGCTTACATGGCGCAGACGGAAACGGTCGGGCGCGCGGTATATCTCTTCCTGCACAAGCGCCATGAGGTCATCGTCATGCAGGCTTTTCTTGCGGTCGGCCAACTGCTTCACAGCCTCGAAAAGCAGGTTGAGCTGCTCATCTTCAAGCTTGTAGCCCATGGCTTCAAACTTGTTGCGCACGGCATTGCGGCCCGAATGCTTGCCGATAACAAGATTGCTCTCGGTGCGGCCCACCGACTGCGGCGTCATTATTTCGTAGGTTTCACGGTTTTTAAGCATGCCGTCCTGATGGATGCCGGACTCGTGCGCAAAGGCGTTGGCCCCCACAATGGCCTTGTTGTTGGGTATGGGCTGGCCGATGGTCATCGAAAGCAGACGGCACGAAGGATAGAGCTGCTCGGTGACGATGTTGTGCTCCAGGCCAAAATAGTCCTGGCGTACCCGCAGGTTCATGACAACCTCTTCCAGCGAGGCATTGCCCGCGCGCTCTCCGATGCCGTTGAGCGTCACCTCCGCCTGACGCACCCCCACCTTGAAGGCCGCCAGCGTGTTCGCCACGGCAAGGCCCAGGTCATTATGGCAGTGGACGCTGAAGATGGCCTTGTCGCTGTTGGGCGTATTGGTGATGACATGCTCTATGCGCGCCGCATATTCGGCGGGCTGGGCATATCCCACGGTGTCCGGCAGGTTCACGGTGGTGGCCCCGGCCTTGATAACGGCCTCCACCACGCGGCAGAGAAATTCCGGTTCGGAGCGGGAAAAATCCTCGCAGGAAAATTCCACGTTGCTCGTGTACATGGCACAGCGCTTCACACCTTCGACGGCCATTCTGAGCACGTCATCGGGGTCTTTGCGCAACTTGTGGCGCATGTGCAGCGGCGAAGTGGAAAGAAAGATATGAATGCGCGGGTTGCGCGCCTGCTTGATGGCTTCCCAGCAGCGGTCGATATCGCTCGCCACGCAACGGGCAAGACCTGCCACCTGTATATCACCGGCCTGTGCGGCAATGCGCTGCACAGACTCGAAATCGCCAGGGCTGGAAGCGGGAAAACCGGCTTCCATAATATCAACGCCGAGCACTTCAAGCTGGTGGGCCAGGCGCAATTTTTCCTGCAAATTCATGGTGGCGCCGGGCGACTGTTCGCCATCGCGCAAGGTGGTGTCGAAAAAATACACACGATTATTCATGAGAAACTCCTCTGGGTATGACAAGTGATGTATCTTGCATAACGGCCACCGGCAGGGCGGCGGGTCCAGGGAGGGAGGCATTCCGCCCATGGGGCGGCGAGCCGTTACGCAACCTTAATCGCTCTGGGGCGATAGGGCGCGTAGTAGCTGACGGTCGCGACGGGGAAGGATCACGAAGGTGTAGATGAGACCACCGGCAATATACACGGCACAGAGCACGAAGCCCATGACGCGGGGAAAAGAAATGACGGTGGCAAGAATGAGCAAAAAGGCAAGCATGGCGCGAACAGGGTGCGCGCGCAAAAAGTCGTATTCCTTAAAGGAAAAATACCGCACCCGGCTCACCATCAATGTACCCACGCCCAAGGCCAGCAAAAGGGCCACATAGGGCGTAACAGGCTGCAAGACTTCAGGGAAAAGAGCGGCAAAAAACACGAAAGTCACAATGGTGCAGCCGCCGGCGGGAATGGGCAGGCCGATAAAAAAGCGCTTGCCAGCAGCCGCGGTGCTGACGTTGAAACGCGCAAGGCGCAAGGCTCCGCAGGCGGCGTAAATAAAGGCCGCGGCAATGCCCACGCGGTTAAAGCTCTGCAACTGCCACTGCCAGAGCAGCATGGCGGGGGCAAGGCCAAAGGCCACAAGGTCGGAAAGCGAGTCATACTGTACGCCGAACTCGCTGGCCGTATTGGTCAGGCGGGCCACCTTGCCGTCAAGCCCGTCCATAACGGCGGAAAGCAGAATAGCCATGCAGGCGGCCTCAAAGCGCCCCTGCCCGGCCCAGACCATAGACAAAAAGCCGAGAAACATGCTCAGCGTCGTGATCATGTTCGGCAGGAGGTATACTCCTTTGCGCGGCTTTTTGGCTTCTGTGGTCATGCTTCACCAATATGGCCCAAGGGGCCGTTATAGCGCTGTAAAAAGCTAGCTCTGCTTTGCGCGGGCCACTACACACTGCCCGGCAAAAACCTGCTGCCCCAACTGCGCAGCCGCAACATATCCTTCAGGCAGGTAAAGGTCAACACGTGAGCCAAAGCGTATCATGCCGTACTTCTGCCCGCGCTCAAGGGTGTCGCCCACATCGGTGCGGCAGACAATGCGTCGGGCCACAAGCCCCGCGATCTGCACCATGCTCCACTGCTTTCCCTCGGCATCACGCAGGCTGTAGGCGCAGCGCTCGTTGTCGGTAGCGGCCTTGTCAAAGGCGGCATTGACAAAAGCGCCGGGAAAATAGCGGATGTCTTCTACTGTTCCGGCCACGGGCGAACGGTTCACATGCACGTTGAAAACGTTCATGAAAATGCTGATGCACAGGCGTTTTTCACCGCTGAAAGGATCGTTTTTTTCTTCAATGCGGATAACTTTTCCATCGGCAGGGCTGATGGCAAGACCTTCGCCCTGGGGCGTCACGCGCTCGGGATCGCGGAAAAAATGCATGCTGAACCAGCACAGGGCCAGAAAAACAAGGGCCAGAGGCCACCAGCCAAGGGCGGCAAAAACAAGGGCCGAAAATCCGGTCAGGCCAATGCAGGGCCAGCCTTCGGGGGTAATGCCGCAATGGGCGGGGCGCATGGCAACTCCTGTACGTAATGCGCGGCAAGGCCGCACGGTTGCGCAATCAATGCAGCAGCATAGACTGATGTGATCCGCATGGCAAGCGGAAGTAAAAAAGCGGGCCGCAGACACACCGTTTTCGGGCCGCAGCATGGCGAAAATCAGGCATTTGGGCGCAAGCAGCTTCCCCGCATGACGGCATGAATGCATGCTGCCCGCCCCTCCCGGTAATTAGGGATGGCAACGACACACCCTCTTGCCGTATGCCGCCGCCGGGACTATACTGTACAGCATGAGCAGCATATTCAACCGTCGCTTTCCGGCCCGGGCCGCCATATGCAGTCTTGTCCTGGCATGCCTGCTGGCCGGGTGCGGTCCCAAAGACATAGGAGCGGGAACCTCCAGCGACGTTTCCGCAACGGCGCAGGGCGTAGCTGCCGAAGACCAGCTGCGTTACCCCATCATGGGGTCCAGTCGGACACAACAACTGCTCTATATGCGAAACAGGCCCGATGTCATGGCCAATACGCAGCAATGGCGGTTGCAGCAGTTCAACCGCGCGCACGGCCTTGACCGCGACCAAAACCCGGAACATCCGGAATACAGGGCTTTTCCCAAACAACGCAGCCCTTTCAAGCAATAACCTATGGACCCTATTACGCATGCCGCCAGCGGCGCAGTTGCCATGCTGGCCGCACCGCACCGCCCCGCCACCCGTT
>NZ_JBAIYW010000599.1:0-5133 GCF_036763055.1 Desulfovibrio sp. 1214_IL3152
TGCTATAAAAATATAGCCGTCAAAGCCGGAAGCCGAAACAATGGAGACCCTATGACTCTGGAAAAATTTGACGATTCCGCAAGAGCCTTCATACGCGGCGCATGGCCCCTGTGCCTTATCGCCATGCTCAGCTTGCTGGCAATGGGCATCATCTGTGGCTCATACATGCTCTTTTCCATCCTGTACGGCCTTGCAGGCTGCCTGATTTTTGTGCGCGGCTTCGGCCTTGCCACCTCCTTGCCCATATACTGCCTGGCCTTTGCGGCCTTTCTTAGCGCAGACCCTTCACGCAATGAAATAACACAGTTGCAGACCATGCTGAACCTTGAGTATTCGGCCCGTATCTACCTACGACTGCTCGTCACAGCCTTCAAGTCGGCGCTGATGGCTCTGCCTTTTTCCCTGTTCTTTTTCGACCGCATGGGCGGCTATGTCGCTTTGCTGAAGATTCCCCTCTGTGTCTTTTTTCTGGTGCTCGTCCTCGAACCCACCTTTTTAATTCTGATGCTCGCCATATTTGGCATGTGAGGCAACGTCTGGTGAAGGGCGGATATTTTCCGCCCTTCACCAGACACCTACGGAAGCACCAGGGGTTTATCTATGATTTCATATTGCTGCGTTATTGCAGTATTGCTATAAAAATATAGCCGTCAAAGCCGGAAGCCGAAACAATGGAGACCCTATGACTCTGGAAAAATTTGACGATTCCGCAAGAGCCTTCATACGCGGCGCATGGCCCCTGTGCCTTATCGCCATGCCCAACATGCTGATTTTAGCCGCGTTTCATGATCCAGATATATTCTTTTTCATCCTGTACAGCCTTGCCGGTTGCATGATTTTTGTGCGCGGCTTCGGCCTTGCCACTTCCTGGCCCATATACGGCCTTACACTTGCGGCCTTTCTTGCCGGAGTTCCATCAAGCAACGAAATGAAACTTTTGGAACATATGCTTAACTTTGAGCATATGAGAGAATTCCTATGGGCCTTTATCATAGCCTTCAAGTCGGCACTGATGGCCCTGCCTTTTTCCCTGTTCTTTTTCGACCGCATGGGCGGCTATGTCGCTTTGCTGAAGATTCCCCTCTGTGTCTTTTTTCTGGTGCTCAGCATTGAACCCACACTTTTAATGCTGCTGCTCGCTAACTCCGGCTTGTGAGGCAACGTCTGGTGCAGGGAGGATATTTTCCGCCTTGCACCAGGAACCTACTGAAGAACCAGGGGTTTATCTGGTGTTCATCCGCGGTTTCGTATTGCTGCGCTGTTGCTGTATTGATATAAAAATATCGCCGTCAAGGCCGGAATCCGAAACAATGGAGACTGCATGACTCTGGAAAAAATGAGCACATTCATAGGGATTGTTATAGAACGTGCATGGCCCTTGTGCCTTATTGCCATGCTCAACTGGTGGTGGGTGATGCCCGGCTCCAGTCCCTATGCAGTCTTCACTTTCCTGTACGGCTTTGCAGGCTGTCTGGTCTTTCTGAGGGGCTTTGGCCTTACCACCTCCTTGCCTATATATTGCTTGACCCTTGCGGCCCTCCTTACTGCGTATCCTTCACTCAATGAAATAGCACAGCTACAGAGTATGCTGCACCTTGAGCATATGAACCGTAACTACCTAGAAGAACTCGTAACAGCCATCAAGTCGGCGCTGATGGCTCTGCCTTTTTCCCTGTTCTTTTTCGACCGCATGGGCGGCTATGTCGCTTTGCTGAAGATTCCCCTCTGTGTCTTTTTTCTGGTGCTCGTCCTCGAACCCACCTTTTTAATTCTGATGCTCGCCATATTTGGCATGTGAGGCGAAGCCTGCTGAAGGGCGAAAGAATGTCCACCCTTCAGCAGATCAGCTACGGAAGCACCAGGGGCTTATCAGCGGTTTCGTATCGTTGTGCTTTTTGCAAAATTTCAGCGAAATAATGCTGGCAGTTATATTTTCTTGCATCGTATCGTTGTATCTCGAAGTCCATATCCTGATATGCTTCTGTCAATTGCCTGTCCCACTCCGCATCAAGAGCTTGTCTGGCGCGGTCAACATATTCTTTTCTGTACTTGGGCGCTTCGACTTCATAGGTAAAAAGTGTTTTCATGTCTTCCACAAGCAAGCCCTCTCCCTTGGACAAACCGAAATTGCTGCCGTCGCTGCCCACAAACTGCATATGCTCGTAGTGTTGTTGCTTGTTCCACTTTATTTCTTTTCCGTATTTTTTCTTACCCCACCACCACAAATCCAGCGGTCTGACCCCCATCTGATAGCAGGGAACCTCCGCTTCGGGGTTTAAGCGAAAGGGCTTCAGGTCATGCGTTTTCGCGGCATGCCGCGCCACCACGTCGGACACGCTTTCAGCGTACATGCGTTCTTGCAGCGGCGCGTCCGGCGACACGGGCAAGGGCTGTGTCAGCGGGTCTTTTTTCGCCCCGTACATTCTGTCTGCCAGTGACTGTTGCGTCCGTTCGTTCCCCTGGCCCGCCACAGGTGTGCCGTGCCTGGCCCCGAAAGGATGGCTGATGCCCAGATGTCCATTGCTTTTACCGGTAGTTGCCATATGCTCTCCTGTTTGCGCAGTTATGAAACTGCGCGGTTTGAGGAGAGCATAGCGCAGGCGAGGATTTCTGTAAGACTGAACTGGTTCAGTCATGCCCAACGCCCGGCTGGCGCGGGTTTTATAAAATCAGAGGGGCCAATTGGTGTAAAAATGAAAAAATAAATCCTGCAAAATAGCTGTGTTATAAATATTTTTACCTGTGTAAAAAGCAAAAAAACATTTTATTCAAGGCTATTACTGCAAAATAACACCTCCCGTACATGCCCGCCCAAACGCCGCAAGCCCGGCATGTCTTTGGACATGCCGGGCTTGCGGCGTTTGGTTTTTCCGTCTCAGGTCAGGCGCACTTTTCTGACAGATTGCAACAGAAATAAAGGTGTTAGGGGGTGGGGGCGTGGGGGAGGTGACCCTTTTGCAAAAGGGTCCCTCCCCCACAAAGCATTTCACGCATAAAATGCGCTCTATCTCGTCAACAGTGCGTTATTTCTTGGGCGCAACCTTTTTCTGCCACATGGCAAAATGGGCCAACGCCATGCCACCGTGTCCTGCAAGATAGGCAACCATGGCCCAGGCAAAAAACTTGTGCGCGCTCAGGGCGGTAAGACCAAGGCGGTCATTGCCCCAGTCGTCAAACCACCACAGGCCGGTAAACACAGCCATGAGCAGCGCCCCCATGCCAAGCCCCTGAATACAGGCTGGCAGTCCCTTGGGACGGGGACCAACCAGCTTGAACCGGGCCGCAGCGCGCATATCCTTGCCAAGCTGATCCATATCCCCCCACAGGTAGGGGAAGAAGTTGCGCAGGCCGCGTTTCCTCACGCTGAGGGTCACCAGAGCAATGCCCAGCAAAAACAAGCCCATGCCAGAAATTATATGCACCCAGGCCAGAGCCGATGGTCCTTCAAGCGGAACCTCCATGCATATGCTGGTCAGGAACTGCAAAAGCACAAATGCGATGACGGCAGCATGGATGCAGCGCAGCAGGGGCGGTTGAAAAAAACCCAGAAAACGCCACAACAGCGCACCCTGAGCCAGAATTTTTTCCTTTACGGTCATGCAGTACTCCCTGAGGTATGAACCGCTGCCCCATGCCGCCCTGAACAACAGGGGCCGACATGCCGGGGACAAGAGCGGTCCCGTTCTTTTAGGGCAGCTTCACCTTGAAACTGCCCTGACGCCTGCGTGAGCAGCCGTCCGCCACAGAGGCGTAAGCGCGGCTTCAGCCGAAGCCCGAAAGCTTGCGGACAAGACAGCAACGCTATGGATCTGCGCGGTTAAGCGCCGCAGTGAGCGCCTTGCAGCGTCGTGAACACATATCCGCAACACCACAAGGCCCAAGAAAGCAGTCTTCCACAATGACACTGGCAGAACCGCCCCTAGAGCAATTTAACTTTTAAATTGCTCGGACGGCTGCGTGAGCAGACGTTCGCTACGGAGGCGTAAGCGCAGTTTATCTGCGCGGTTAAACGCCGAAGTGAGCGTGCCTTAAACTTTGAGAATGTATATTCTCAAAGTTAATCTGCTCTAGGACAGAGCAACGGTGAGAATATACATTCTCAACGCTTACGACACGCCTGTTTCGGCATTGACAGCGCAATGCACGTGCGCGTGCGCCTTCTCACGCAGCCGCCAGAGCAATTTCAAGGCGAAAACCCTCTGGCCCCGGCGGCTCCGGGGCGGAAAAGGCTTGCAGCGTAGCCGCATGTGGCGGCCACACGCCAGCTGCTGTCGTCAGACCCTGCCTGACCTGACGGCAGAAAATACCCGGCATGCTCAGGGGCAAACCGGGTAAAACCCTCCTAGCGGCAGCAGGAGCAATGCAGCATATGCTGCATTTTTTCTTTTTTGGTACGCAGGTAGTGCTCGTTTTCAGGGCAGGCGTCCATTTCAATGGGCACTCTTTCGACAATTTCAATGCCGTAGCCCGAAAGCCCCACGATTTTTTTGGGATTATTGGTCAGCAGGCGCACCTTGTGAATGCCCAGGTCAACCAGCATTTGCGCGCCGGTTCCATAGTCCCGCAGATCCGGGGGGAAACCCAGCTTGCGGTTGGCCTCCACAGTGTCATAGCCTTCATCCTGAAGGGCATAGGCGCGAATTTTATTGGCAAGGCCGATGCCGCGCCCTTCCTGCCGCATATACAGCAACGCGCCGCGCCCTTCTTTTTCTATCTGCCGCAGGGCCGCGCCGAGCTGCCCGCCGCAATCGCAGCGCAGCGATCCCAGGGCATCGCCCGTGAGGCATTCGCTGTGTACGCGGGCAAGCACAGGCTCCGGCCCGGAAAGGTCGCCCTTGACCAGCGCCAGATGCGTACCCTGCTCGGTTTCGCTTTCATAGGCGTATACCGTGAAATCGCCGAACCTGGTGGGCAGATGGGCCTTGGCCACATTGCGCACAGACACCTGCCCCCGGTTGAGGCGGTGGCGGATGATATCCTTGACGGCCACAATCTTGAGGCCGTGCTCTTCGGCGAACGTTTCCAGATCGGGCATGCGGGCCATGGTTCCGTCATCCCGCATGATCTCGCAAATAACCGAGGCGGGCTTCAGCCCGGCCAGTTTCGACAGGTCCACGCCGCCTTCGGTCTGGC
>NZ_JBAIYW010000217.1:0-5110 GCF_036763055.1 Desulfovibrio sp. 1214_IL3152
AGAAGAGTGTAGTATGATGGCTCAAGTCCAAAATCTCCTTGTGTGGCAAGTTGTTGTGGTAACTTCTTATACCACATACTGCTGAGATTTTGGACTTTTTTGTTACCCCTTAGCCGGACAGCAATGAACTTCAGCCTCTTGTTCTTGTAGCGTAATAAATATCTCGCCGTCCAGCAGCTTGTCGCGCAGTTTTCCGTTGAAGCTTTCGCAGTAACCGTTTTCCCAACGGCTTCCCGGCTCAATGTATTGAGTCTGCATCGATAGCCCATCCAACAACTTTTTCAAGACGAACGCCACAACTCCGGGCCGTAGTACGTAGTCCGTAGTCCGAACGAATATTATCCGGTCGGACATGGGTCAAAAACAAATCCGCCAGAACATGCATGGCCTGTTCGGCACGAATCGTGCGAGCCACATGCAACGCCAAGCATTCACGGCTGTATTCGTCAATGACCACCAGCATACGGAAAGCTTTGCCATTAACGATACGGCAATGCACGAAGTCATAAGTTCCTGCTGGCAAGCAGTGTACACGATGCGTTTATTCATCAGATTTCGATGCGTCATCCTGGAAAAAACAATCATGACTTTGATTCATTATTTTTTATTTAGCTGATTTTTGACCAGAAACTCCCATTTTTTCGGTTTGCGCCCTTTTTTCGGGAAGAGGGCGCAAGTATCCTCAGGCAGGCCGTAATGACCTGCTCGCGCGAACGCACATCAAAAGATTTGCGCTGGTGAACAGCGTATGCGGTCGGTGGGTATTTTCGCCAAGCGCTTAGGCTTCTATTTCATATGTCGACTGGCATTCCCCCAGTCATTTTACTCCGCAATGTGGCGGCAGTAGTCGCGGGCTGCTGGTTAAGGTACCCCACGTGGCGGTGGTCCGTCAGGGGCTCCTTGCCGTTTTTCAGGCAAGGGGCTATTGCACTGCGTGAAGTTTTCCGTTTTTATGTGGAGATTAAGGAGACAGTAATGCCAAAAAACGCGGCTCTTATTCTGGCGGCGGGCAAAGGCACCCGTATGCATTCCGATAAGCCCAAGGTTTTGCAGACACTGTTGGGTGAGCCTATGCTGGCCTGTGTGCTTGAGGCTTTGCGCCCCGTTTTTGCCGAAGACGTGTGGCTCGTGGCTGGTCACCGGGCAGAGATGGTCAGGGCCGCCTTTCCGGAGGTTCCCTGTGTTCTTCAGGAGCAGCAGCTCGGCACGGGACATGCCCTCATGCAGGCCCTGCCGGCGCTTACTGCGGCAGGATATACCCATCTGCTGGTCGTCAACGGCGATGCCCCCCTGCTTTCAGAAAGCCTGGTGCGGCAGTTCCTGGCCGAGGCCGTGGGCGCTGACCTCGCCTTTGCCACCATTGACCTTGATAGCCCCGGAGCCTACGGCCGGGTGGTGCGGGAAGGGGATGACGTGCGCGCCATTGTCGAGGCCAAGGACTACGATCCGGCTCTTTACGGCCCGCCCACGGGCGAGGTTAATGCGGGCATGTACTTTTGCGCGCTGGACGCCGTGGAATGCCTGCTGCCCCGGCTTGATAATGCCAACAAGAGCGGCGAGTACTACATCACCGACCTGGTCGGGCTGGCCGTGGCGGAAAAATACAATGTGCAGGGTGTGCGTTGCGGACGCGATGACGGCCTCATGGGTGTGAATTCCCCCGTAGAGCTGGAACGTATGGAAGAAGCCCTGCGTGAGCGCCGTGTGCATGACCTGCTTGCTTCGGGCGTGATCATCCACGCGGCGGGAAGCGTGCGCGTGGGGCCTCTGGCTCATGTGGAAGCCGGAGTGGAGATCACCGGCCCCTGCGAAATTTATGGGCGTTCGCGGATTTTGCGTGGGGCCTCCATAGCCTCGCACTGCGTTCTGCGCGACAGTGTGGTGAGCGGTGGAGCGCGGATACACTCATTCTCGCACCTTGAGGGGGCGGATGTGGGTGAAGGTGCGCTGGTGGGGCCATACGCGCGGCTGCGGCCCGGCGCTGTTCTTGAGGCGCAGTCCCATGTGGGCAATTTTGTGGAATTGAAAAAAACGCGCCTGGGCCAGGGGGCCAAGGCCAACCATCTGAGCTACCTCGGTGATGCGGAAATCGGCGCGGGCAGTAATATCGGCGCAGGCGCCATTACCTGTAATTACGATGGAAAAAACAAACATCTTACGCAGATAGGACAGCGCGCCTTTATCGGCAGCAATACCGCCCTGGTGGCTCCGGTGCGCGTGGGGGACGACGCTCTTGTGGGGGCCGGCTCGGTCATCACGCATGATGTGCCTGCCGGGGAACTGGGTATTGCCCGCGAAAAACAGAGAAATCTGCCGCGTAAGAAGTCCTGACGAGCGCTTGCTTTTTTGCAGGGAACGGCCTTTTGGGTGACTTGGGCCGGGCAGGCATATGCTTGTCGGGCAGGGCGGAGGCCGTCTTTTCAGAGGTTGCCGCAGTCGGATGCTTACTGGCTGCGGGCTTTGCCCGTTGCGCCGGGCGTCGAGCGGCGTGGTTTTTTTTCGACTTTACCTCTTCCATTCTTGCCAAGGCCCTGGTGCGGTGCTATTTATCAGGCATGGAACTTCTGGAAAAGCTTGAGACGCAAGTTGCGGCTCTTCTGGCCAGGCTTGACCGCCTTCGGGCGGAAAACGAGCGCATCAGCGCCGAGTCTGCCATTTTGGGGGAGGAAAAGGCCGCCCTGGAAGATGAAAACCACAGGCTGCGCGAAGCGCTTGAAAATGAAGAGCAGCTGCGTGCTCACGCGCTCAAACGCATTGACGCCGTGTTGCGCAACATTCAGGAGCATGACAGCGTAGAGTAGGTTTTTGTGAATCAGGAAGCTATCAACCTTACCGTTCTTGGACTGAGCATAGCCTTCAAGCCCGGTGCAGATATGGACCGCGTGCAGGAAGCTGTAAGGCTTGTAGAAGAACGGTTTACTGACCAGAAGCTGAGGTTCCACGGAGGGCAGACCAAGGACATTCTGCTGACCTTTATGGCCCTTGGACTGGCGGATGATTTGTTGCAATCGCAAAAAGAGCTGGCAGGCGTGCAAGAGCGCGTAACCGCCATGCTTTCCAAGATAGAGGGATCTGTTTAGATCCCGAGGGCGCTTCCCTGGGGGGCGCGTGATTTATGCCTCGGTGCTAACCTGACAAGTATGTTAAAGGGAGTTGTCTCTGTCCTCTGTGTGCACGCCCGGCGCGACCGGGACGCCTGAAGGGGACATACTGGCTCCCGACCTGGTTATCCAGGTTCTGTACCGCACGCATGACACGGCTCTCTGGGGAAAGCCGATTTCAGAAGCAGAGCAGTTTGGGTTCCGGCTTCCGCGTTGGGGTCTTCACTTCTTTCTTGCAACACCATCCATGCTGCCGCGTTTGCGGCATCCAGCCAGGGTTTCAGCAGCCCTTTGGGCTAAATTGCTACGGCGGCACGTCACGGGCTGCCGGTGTTCGCCGGGCGGGCTCTTTTCAGGGCCGGTCCCGTATTGATAAAAGAGAGGCTGGATTCATGGACCCATTAGTTATAGCGGCGCTGCTCGCGTCTGTGGTGCTGGGGGCGGCACTGGGCGCGATGGTGTGCAAACGGTCTACAACAAAGCGCATAGGCGATGCCGACGATCTGGCTAAGCGCATTGTGGCCGAGGCCCGCAAGGAAGCGCAGGCCCAGAAAAAAGAAATTTTGCTCCAGGGGCAGGACGACCTGTTCAACCAGAAACGCGAGTTGGAAAACGAATTCAAGGAGCGTGAGCGCGAGGTCAAAACCCGCGAGCGCAAGCTTGAGGAAATGAGCGGACGCCTTGAGGAAAAGCTTGAAAAAGCTACCGCCAAGGAGCATGAGCTGCTCGCTTCGGAAAAAGACCTGGCCCGCAAGGAGCGGCAGCTTTCAGAAACAGAGATGTTCCTGCAAACCCGCATTGAGGAGCAGGAACAGCGCTTGGCCCAGATATCCGGCTTCACCGCTGACGAGGCCAAGGCGCAGTTGTTTATGGAAGTGGAAGCAAAAACGCGGCACGAATCGGCCAAGATGATCCGGCAGATCGAGATGGAAGCCCGCGAAACCGCAGACCGCAAGGCCAAGGAAATTCTCTGTAATGTCATTCAGCGCTACGCGGGCGACTACGTAAACGAGCAGACTGTTACCGCAGTCACCCTGCCCAGCGAAGACATGAAGGGCCGCATCATTGGCCGCGAAGGGCGCAACATTCGCGCTCTCGAGTCCGCCACCGGTGTGGATCTCATCATTGATGATACCCCCGAGACCGTCATTCTTTCCGCCTACAGCCCCTTGCGCCGTCAGGTCGCCAAGATGGCGCTGGAACGTCTTATCCAGGACGGACGCATCCATCCCGCGCGCATTGAGGATATTGTCCAGAAGTGCGAGCAGGAACTGGACGCCCAGGTGCGCGAAGTGGGCGAACAGGCCACATTTGATGCAGGCGTGCACGGCATACACCCTGAAATCGTCCGTCTTCTCGGCCAGTTGCGTTACCGCACCTCTTTTACGCAAAACGTGCTGCAGCATTCGCTTGAGGTATCGGCCCTGTGCGGCATGATGGCGGCAGAGCTTGGCATGGACGTGAAAAAAGCCAAGCGAGCCGGGCTGCTGCACGATATCGGCAAGGCCGTGGACCATGAAGTTGAAGGGCCGCACGCCCTTATCGGTGCGGATCTGGCAAAGAAGTATAATGAAAGCCAGGAAATCATCCACGCCATCGCCGCTCACCACGAAGATCAGCGTCCCTCGACGGCTCTGGCCGTGCTGGTGCAGGCTGCGGACTCCATTTCCGGCGCACGCCCCGGCGCGCGCAAGGAACTGCTCGAAAATTACGTGAAGCGGCTGGAGGATCTGGAAGGCATCGCCACCAGCTTTGAAGGTGTCAGCAAGGCTTACGCCATTCAGGCCGGGCGCGAAATACGCGTAATGGTCAACTCCGATCAGGTCGATGACGACACAACCTATATCCTTTGCAAGGATATAGCTGAAAAAATTGAAAAAAATCTGACATACCCCGGGCAGATCCGCGTAACGGTCATCCGCGAGCGGCGCGCCGTGGGCCTGGCCAAGTAGGCGAGGCGACGCGGGGCCGGACATACGGCTATGATACAAGACCCTCTTCTATATGTA
>NZ_JBAIYW010000452.1:0-5102 GCF_036763055.1 Desulfovibrio sp. 1214_IL3152
GCTGCTGCCGCGTCTGTCCGCTGGGGCCATGCCCACTGGCCGTCGTTGCCGGGGAGGGGGACCGCCAAAAAGCGGATAATGCCGCCCGCAGACGCCTGCACAAGAGCAATGGTTTTTGCCAGATCTTCTTTTGAGGGCGCGCCGCCGAAGATGCGTTCAGCGGCATCTGCTCCGCCTACGACATTCAGGATGACGTGTACGTCCTTGATGTTCAGCAGTTTTTCCAGCAGGGCGGGCTTGCGGCCGTCCACCTGCAGCCAGACCTGAAGGCCGCCTTTGGCAAGGCGGTCAACAAGGATGAGCAGGTTTTCTTCCTGGCCGTCAGGGCAGCGGGAGGGATAGATGCCCGCAATTTTACCGTGAAGCATGTCGCTTCTGGTCACGCAGCATTCCATCTCATGGCCGGAAAGCAGGTAGGCGATGATTTCGCCGGATCCCTGTTTGATGACCTTGCCGTCATCAAACAGCGGAAACTCCACACCTTCGGGATTGCGGTAAATGGCCTTGCGGTTGGCGCGATAGAAGGTGTTGAAGGTTTGCGCATCAGCTTTGAAGTCTACTGTGGCATACTCCATCCCGCGCTCTGCAAGAAAGCTTTTGACTATTTTGCAGCGGATGCATTCGGGTGCGGTGTAAAGGGTTATGCTCATGGCAATACTCCTTGGCGGTTTACCGTTAAGGGGCCGCGCGGCGCGAGCAGGCTTACGCATCTGCTCGCGCCGCGGCCTCAGGAAGGTTTATGCAGTTGTTTAGGCAATATCCTCAAGGGACTTGCCGCCCGTACGCGCCCCCCATATAGCCAGCACAATGGCGGGTACAATGCAGAGCGCACTGAATATATAGAACACGCCGTCAAAGCTGTATGCTGCATACACAACAGGAATGAGAGGTTGTGAAAAAGCTACCGCAAGGCGGCCGATGGAAGAATGAAAACCCGTGGCGGTGTTACGCAGATGCGTGGGATAGGATTCGGCCGTGTAGGAGAAAATGGTGAATCCCAGGCCCATGACAAAAGCGGTAAGCAGCGCGCCCACGCCGACGACAACCCAGTAAAGGCTGACGTTGCCGAAGATGGGGGCCAGAACGGCCATGCAGACCAGCATGATCACCAGGGGAATCTTGCGTCCGCCCATATCGGTAAAGGTGCTTGAGGCAAAAAGGCCAAGGGGAACGCCGATGGAAATAAGCGTGGTCGCCATCAGGCATTCTTCAAGAGTAAAGCCATGAGCCTTGAGCAGGGTGGCTGTCCAGTTTGTCACAACAAAGGTCGCCGGGTTGGTGCAGAGCACAAGCACAAGAATGACCAGGGTGCGCTTTATGTACTTCTGGCTGATCATGCCCAGCAATACTTCGCTGACCGGGGGTTTTTTGGTGTTGACCTTGCTGGCGGCCGCAGAAAGGTCGATGTTCATGTGGGTGAGGTCAAGCATGACCGCTTCGGCTTCCTTGATGCGCCCACGGCTTACAAGCCAGCGGGGTGATTCGTCCAGATACTTCCAGGCGATGAACAGGGCAACATAGCCAATGCCGCCCAAGTAGAAGATGTAACGCCAGGCTTCTTCATGCAAGGGAATAATGATCCGGCAGAGCATGCCGATAACGGGCACGGCGCAAAAACCTACGCCCGCCACGAGGTTTTGCCACTTTCCCCGGCTTTCTGCAGGGGCCATTTCGGCAATATATGCCTGTGAGCAGACCATGAGGCAAAAGACGCCAAATCCCGTGAGGGCGCGTGACGCAACAAAGATGTGAAAATCGTCAGTGAGTCCGTTGATAATTGAGGCTGTGGAGAAAAGGGTGATGGCGATCAGGAACGTTTTGCGTCGCCCGATCATGTCCGAGATAAAGCCCCCCATAAATCCGCCGCAGGTCATTGCCGTAAAATACCAGAAGGTAACCGTGCCGATATCCTTCATGGTCAGCCCCCAGTGCTGCATCAGGGCCGGGGCGATGAACCCGAAGTTCCAGTTGTCCATCTGTTCGCAAAAATAGGCCATCATAATAATGAAAAATACGGCTTTATGGCGACCGCAGACTTTCAGACCGTCGAAATAATTGTTGCTGATTTTTTCTTGGCCGGGCATGGATTTCCCCTTTTGGCTCTAGTCTTTAGAGCATTTAACACTTGAAATGCTTGCTTACGGCAGGCAAAAGCCTGCCTGCTCGCATTTCGTGGCAAGGATTTTCAGGAAAATCCTTGCAGAGCAGTTGACTCGTTTCATTCGTAAACTGCTCTAGCTTGAGTTTTTCAGGCTTTTCGAAAAAACATCAACGGGAGAAGGAGGTTGTGCCATTAATAGTTTGTTGGTGGTTTTTTATTGTTGTTGACGCAACGTTTTTGGAAGATTTTTTTCACATATGTTAAAAATGTAAATATTTATTGTATTTATATTGGATATTGGTTTTTATAATTTATGTGAAAAAAAGGACTTTTTGTAAAAAATGTTGCATGCGCAACAATGCCGAGTCGTATAACAGGCCATTTCTCTTGTGGAGGTAACGGGAGGTGCAGGAGGCCGCACCAATTTTCACAGGAGGAGAACATGAAAACAATGGGCAATAAGCTTGCCGGTCTGCTGCTTTGCTGCATGGCCGTATTGATTCCGATCCGCGGCCAGGCAGTTGACTTCAAGGTCAAAGGGGCTTTTGAGCTTAGCTTTGAAACATCCAACGTCACGCCGCTGGGTGTGCACGGCAACGACAGCTTTCAGGCATTGCAGCGTTTG
Organism: Desulfovibrio sp. 1214_IL3152; assembly: GCF_036763055.1. Classification (NCBI taxonomy): domain Bacteria; kingdom Pseudomonadati; phylum Thermodesulfobacteriota; class Desulfovibrionia; order Desulfovibrionales; family Desulfovibrionaceae; genus Desulfovibrio; species Desulfovibrio sp. 1214_IL3152. Next base: position 2,727 of record NZ_JBAIYW010000452.1, read on the forward strand.
CGCACGCAGATAGACGCTGTGGCGAGTGAAAATGTATCGGGCAGCCTGATCATCACTGTAGGCACCAACGGCCAGTACTGGGGTTCGGCCAAAGACGGAGCGGCTCTGGGCGCTGACGGCAGCAATGTTGTAGGCATACGCGCGGCATATATTGACTGGATTGTCCCCAAGACCGAAGCCAAGGTGCGCATGGGCCTGCAGCCCATGCTGCTGCCCGGTTTTGTTACGGACTGGAGCGCCGTATACGGACAGTTTTCCGCAGGGATTACGATAAACACCCCTGTGTACAAAAATGACGATTTTTCTTTGGGGGCAACCGCGTTCTGGGGCCGCCCCTACAATGATAACTCCCAAGACACGCAAAACGGCAGGCTGGACAAAAACTATCTGGATAACCTGGATGTTTTCGCGCTGGTGTTGCCGATGAAGGCCGATGGGCTTAAAATTTCTCCCTGGGGCATGTATGCCCTTATTGGTGAAAACAGCCTGCGCGGCATCAATGACTATACCGGTCAGCGCGAGCCGGCCATCTATGCCCCGCGCGGCGGGCTCATGCCTGTTCTCGGCAGCGGCATGAACTATTTTCAGACTTTTGAAAAGAATTACCGCAACGCCAACAATACCTGGGGCAACGGCTGGTGGGGCGGCATCACTGTCAACCTGAGCCAGTGGGAACCGTGGGATTTCGCTGTTGACGCCACCTACGGCTATGTGGATATGGGCGAACTGCAAAACTACAACCTGTTTGATCCGAAAGGGGCAGGCAAAACCTTTCAGCTGCGCCGCGAAGGCTGGTATGCAGCCATGCGCGTAGACTACAAACTGGATTGGGGTACACCGGGGATTCTGGCCTGGTACGGCAGCGGTGATGACGATAATCCGTACAACGGTTCGGAACGTCTGCCGGTCTTCAATTCTCCCTGGCCGGTTACGCCTTTGGGATTCGGCGGCGGCTTCTTTGACCTGGATACGTGGAAAGTGCTCGGACACAATCCCAGCGGTCTGACGGGTGTTGTGGCGAGCCTCAAGGACGTGAGCATTCTTGACGACCTCAAGCACACGCTCAAGTTTGCCTACTTCTGGGGAACCAACAGCGCCGATATGCCCAAGAACGCCAATATGACCTCTTATCCCACCAGAGCAGACGGCCCTATGGCGTATCTTACCACCACAGACCATGCCTGGGAAGCCAGCCTTTCCAACACCTACAAGATTTACGAAAATTTTCATGTGAACCTGGAAGGTTCGTATGTGAAGCTTTACCTTGATTCCGACACCTGGCATGGGGTGGAGGATTCGCAGTATGATGACAACTGGCGCGTTTCCGTCAGCTTCCGCTATACGTTCTGATTAGAGTAGTTAACGAATGAAATGAGTTAACTGCTCTGCAAGGATTTTCTTGAAAATCCTTGCCACGAAATGCGAGAAGGCAGGCTTTTGCCTGCCGTAAGCGAGCGTTTCAAGTGTTAAATGCTCTAGGAGCAAGTTTGATTGAACCTGCTTGGGCGGCTGCGTGAGCAGACGCCCGCCACGAAGGGTGCAAGCGCGGTTTATCTGTACCGGAAGCGCCCGCAGTGAGAGCCGGGAGGCTTTGCGAAGGTTATTCTCAAAGTTGTCGTGCTCCGGTTGATACACATCCTGTTCTGGGGCGGCGGAATTTCCCGCCGCCCTTTTCGTATGTGCTGCGGAGCAGCGTGATCAGGACCAGGCAGCCCCGGAGACTGTATTCACAAAAATGGTCTGATCCAAAAAGACCGTGACCGTGGCCGGGCGTACCGTGGCATAAAAATATGAGGCCCCGGCGGCAGATACCGGGGCCTCGTGGTCATGGAGGGGATAGCGAAACGGGGAATGTCTATTCGGTGGCGGCCACGCAGTGCCCGGCGCCGCTGTAGTAGCCGACGGTGCCTTCGACCTTGACGCTGGACATCGGCCCGAAGGGAGCCGCGCCAGGTACGCGGAAGTCTTTCACCGACAGGGGTTCAATGGCTTTTTCTTCCGGCGCATCCGCCTGGGGAACCCAGGAGTAGGGCAGCCGGTAGGCGCGGTAGACCCAGTTCATGGGCAGGCTGATGTGGCCTTTGTAGGGGCAGATGTATTCCCACACGATTTCATGCTCGGCGGTCACTTCAAACACGCGGCCGTCGGAACCTTCGCAGATGAGGGTGTTGCCGTTGGGCAGACGCTGGGCCGAACTGATGAAGGGGCTGTAGAAGCGATAGGCGTCCAGCGGCACAAGGAAGCCTGCTTCGTGCGGCGTATACTGCCACACGATCTTCATGGCAACGGGGTCTATTTCAAGCACACGGGAGTAGTCGCGCTGGGCAGCCTTGACGCCGCGGGGCGCTCCGGGGTTGGGGCTGCCGTAACCGCCCC
>NZ_JBAIYW010000176.1:0-5096 GCF_036763055.1 Desulfovibrio sp. 1214_IL3152
ACATTCTCAAAGTTTAAGGCACGCTCACTTCGGCGTTTAACCGCGCAGATAAACTGCGCTTACGCCTCCGTAGCGAACGTCTGCTCACGCAGCCGCCAGAGCAATTTCAAAGTGAAATTGCTCTAAAAACACTAACAAACGTCCGACATACACTACACGGCCAAACAACTTGACACAGTGCGAAAGGATAAATATAACAACACGATTGTGCGCTCGTAGCTCAGTTGGATAGAGCGACAGCCTCCTAAGCTGTAGGCCACAAGTTCGATTCTTGTCGGGCGCACCAGAAAATTCAAGGGTTTACGGAAATTCCGTGAGTCCTTTTTTCGTCTTGCCCCACACCTGCCCCACACGGCAAGAAAATGTTTGAAAAAGGGTGACGCCACAAAGCTATATAAGTTATCCTGCTTATTAGCTGATGGTGGAACGGCGAAGCCGCTTGCTTCTCAATCCATTATAATATTTGGCTCTGTCACAACAAATGGTTGATTTTTGACGAGAAATAGCGTATAATAATAGTAAGAAACAGTACCACCGAAGGAGGTAATTGGATATGCCTACTATCAAAGACGCATTAGATATTATCGGTAAGTTGACTGTCGCAGAGCAGGAAAGCCTTAAAACAATGCTTTTAAGTCCTGCCTTTGTAAAGTCTTTGAATATTGAAGATTTCGTAGCAAAGGAACGCTTTGCAAATGGTCGTGTATGCCCTCTTTGTGGCTGTATCCATGTGGTTCGCAATGGTCATCGTAAAGATGGCACACAGCGATATGTATGTAAGGATTGTGGCAAGTCCTTCGTGATTGCTACGAACTCCATTGTGTCTGGTACAAGAAAAGACTTGTCCGTGTGGGAGCAGTACATTGATTGTATGATGAATGGCTTATCCATTCGTAAGACTGCTGTTGCTTGTGGGATTCACAGAAACACCGCATTCCTTTGGAGACACAAGATTTTGGATGCACTTCAGAATATGGCAGACGATGTTACCCTTGACGGCATTATTGAGGCTGACGAAACTTTTTTCGCCATCTCGTACAAGGGCAATCATAGCAAGAGTAAGACATTTGCTATGCCACGCAAGGCTCATAAGCGTGGTCATTCTACACATATCAGAGGCTTGTCCCAAGAAAAGGTATGTGTTCCTTGTGCGGTTAATAGGAATGGCTTGTCTATCTCCAAGATTACGAATACTGGTAGAGTTTCTACAAGAGATTTACATCATATTTATGATGGTAGGATTAAGACCAATTCCACTCTTGTTACGGACAAGATGAACTCCTATGTGAGATTTACAAATGCCAATGGCATTGACCTTGTGCAGTTAAAGACTGGCAAAGCCAAGAAAGGCATTTATAATATCCAACATATCAATAGCTACCATAGCCAGCTAAAGAGGTTTATGCGTGGCTTTAACGGTGTTTCTACCAAGTATCTGAACAACTATCTTGTGTGGAATAACCTTGTAAATTACGCCAAAGAAAGCGACATGGAGAAAAGGAACATCTTCTTAACTTTCGTTTTGGCAACATTGAAAACTGCTAAATGCAGAGATTTATCAAACAGACCAGCAGTTCCTCTGGTCGCCTAATTAGAATTTGTGGAGATGATAAGATGGTCAATATAACAGATGTAAAACAGATTCTTCAATTTGCAATAGATGCGGAGATTAAAGTCTTTCTTGATGGTGGCTGGGGTGTAGATGCTCTTCTTGGATATCAGTCAAGAGCCCATAATGATATTGACATTTTTGTAGAAAAGAACGATTATCAGAACTTTATAGAAATAATGAAAGCTAATGGCTTTTATGAGATTAAGATGGAATATACAACATTGAACCATACTGTATGGGAAGATTTGAAAAACAGAATTATTGATTTGCATTGTTTTGAATATACGGACGAAGGTGAAATTCTTTATGATGGGGATTGTTTTCCGGTAGAAACTTTTTCGGGTAAAGGAAGAATTGAGGAAATAGAGGTTTCCTGTATTGAACCATATAGTCAAGTAATGTTCCATCTGGGATACGAGTTTGATGAAAATGATGCACATGATGTGAAGTTATTGTGTGAGACACTTCATATCGAAATTCCAAATGAGTATAGATAACTGCAAATAACAGTTTGTAGGGGAGTTCTGATACTCCCCTATAAAAATGGCTATTTATCAACTGTTTGTTGTGACATAGCCTAATATTTAAAGAGGGGGTGTAAAATGAGATCTAAAGAAGTTCGGATAATAAATGGTGCTGCCAATGAAATAAAGCACACACTCTGTTGTTATGACGATAAAAAAGTTGCTATCATTTATACTCCAGATTCTGAAGACACATATATGAGTGTTAGCGACAGTATGATTGAAAAAAAAATAAATAATGAACGTGAATTTTTGGAAAACTGTAATGTTATATTCTGGCACAGTAAAAATTCACTATTTGGAAAAGATGGGAAACCTTTTCAACAATTCATTATTGACAAAAATGACGAAATTGTCCCAACAATATATTGTTACAAGATTGATGAATTTGAAGAGGAGTTCAAAGTTCCGGCTTACCCAAAAACAACTGGTTAGTAATTAAGGAGAAAGGCGGGCTTTTGCCCGCCTTTTACTTCGCCGTCCAGTTCCACACGCCCAACCACTTTCCCGGCCTATCCACCACCAGCTGCTTACAGCGCCCCGCCCACATCCCATACCCAGCCGCTCTAAACGCCGCCTCAGCCGCCTTAAAATCCCCGGCAACGTACATTTCCCGCGCTTTTTCAAACGCCGCCCACGCGCCTAAATCGGCTGGTTTTGTATATATGTCCAGAGGCTCCGCCCTTCCCTTAACCTGCACAACATCCAGCAGCCGCCATGCCTGCGGTTTTCCGGCCATTCTGTATGCATCACCAGAAATAATCGCCGCCACGCCATATTTCGCCGCAAGCCCTTGAAGCCGTGCAGCGACATTTACGGCATCTCCTATTACTGTATAGTCAACAAACCCGCCCGCCGCGCCGAGAAACCCTAAATATACCGGGCCGTTATGCACACCGCTGTAAAATTGCGGAGTCTCCCCTATAATCCTCCTCGCTTTTTCTCCAGCTTTTTCAAGCGTTTGCTGCACCTCTTCCAGCATTTCCAACGCCTTTTCAGCGTCCGCATGCCTATACAATATCGCGTCCCCTTGAATTTTATCAACTTCACCGCCAGCAGCGCGGATAGCTTCCAGTGCCGGAGATAGCACGATTTTTAAAAGTAGTGCTACGCGCTCCGGAGTTAGCCTTTCTGAAATACTTGTAAATCCTCGCATATCTGTAAATATCACAGTAGCTTCCGTGCGTTTGCCCGTGGCCCCTATCGCCTCAGCGGGTGCAACTCGTGCTACCTTTGCCCCTGCATACTGCCGCAAAACCCGCCGCAAGTCGTGGGCTTGCCACGCGAAGTGCGCAGCAAGCCCGGCTAATGCGGCAATAGTTAATATTGCCCAGCCCTGCATTACCGCCCCCGGCTCCGCTTGCGGGCAGCTTTTGCTTCCTGGCTCTGAACTTCCTGCTGCGCCTGGGCCTTAATCTCCCTGATCGCCGCTACTTTCTGCGCCGGAGCCTCAGCCTTTTGTTCAGCCGCGGCTTTTTGTTCCCGGCTAAACTCCGGTTTTTGCTCTAGCTCTGCCTGCGGCCATTGGCTTTTGTCGCGCCAATACGGCGGAGCCTCTTTCGTCTCTTTCACGCTAAACCCGCAATGTTTCTGCAAATTGAAATTTTTGATTGCGCTGTCGAAGCCCTGCTTTACCACATCAACGATAAACATTATAAGCTTTTTCAGCATAGTGAAAATGCCCAGGCTCGGCCCCTGCTCCTGCATCTGCTCCGGCTCTTCCTTTTTCCTCTGCCCCGGCTCCTCCTCTTCCTTTCTCTTCTTCTCCCCTGCCATACGCTCTTGCTCCTCCCTGAATGCCTGGGCATACGCCGGTTCCTGTTCTTGTAGCCGTTCCGCCAGCCTCTCCGGCCCCAGGACCGGCGCAGCTTCGTTGCATGAAACAATGCGCGGAATACGGTCAAGACTGTTTCCGTAAAAACCGGGGACCACTATCCCTTCTTGCTGGCCGTTGCCGTAGCGGGTTTGTAGGGTCTCCCGGATTTTCTGGATTTCGCCTTCAGCTCCCGCCCTGACTTTAAATACAGACTGGAACCGCCCCGCCGCTGTTTCCGTTGTCAGCGCAGGCATATGCCCATCCGCTTTCATCGCCGCCAGGGAGGCTTCTGTCAGCCCCGACACGACAACAAATTTATGCTCCCTGGCTTCCGGCTCAACTTTTACCATCGCCCCGGCATCCCGCGCCGCCAGCAACCGCCAGGCCTCGCCCTGCGCCTGTTCTGCTGTAAACGTGTGCTCCTCGGTCTGCCCGTCCTTGTCCGTCACCGTCAGCTTGACGCTATCCGCCTCCAGCGCTTTCAAAAAACTTTCAAAGCGCTCATATTCCTGGGGATATTCATTTTCAGCATATTTTTCTTTCATAGCGATCTCCTGTTCGGACTTTTCTTTTCGTGCCTGAACCTCTTCCCTTGAAATTACTTTCATTTCGGGGAGCTTGATCATTTTTGACATAGCTTTTCTCCTTACCTGCCGCGGCTGCGGCGGCGGCGAGTTTTTTGCTGTTCGGGTTCTTGGGCGGGCTGCGGCTGCTGGGCGCGAAGAGTTCGGGCGTAGTCGCTTTCAACCCTGTGGGCAGATTTTATTGCGTTGGGGCCAAGTCGGCCAGAATCGCGGTCGCCGGCCGGGGTGTAATATGCATCGCGGACAGTTTTTTGCACTCGCGCTACTTCCTGATCCCAGGTACCGATAGGCGTTGACCCACGGCGCACGGTTTCAGTCCATTCGCGCCCATGCGCCAAAATTCGCACGGCTTCGCCGTCAGAGTAACCCATTGCCCGGAGCCTGCATGCCATCGCATAATCCAGACTGCGACTTGCAATACCCTTAATTTTTTTTGCAAGGTCGGTGCCGTGCTCGCGGTAAAGGTCGGTCCATGGGATACCTCGATGATTCTTTTCGCTTGTGGGCATGCTGCCGCGCACTGCGGCCGGGGCTTCCTGCTGCGGCTGCTGCGGCTGCTG